>CANHCG010000107.1 GCA_947459055.1 Cytophagaceae bacterium
CCACCTCGTGGCCCAATACGTTTGGATATTCTTGCAATTCAAAGAGGCCTTTGAAGCCATTTAAATCGCCGCCACAAAAGCCAACTTTGCTAATTTTCAAAAGCAATTGGCCCGCTCCCACCACCGGCTTTTCGATATCGCGAACCTCGGTTTCCCCGATCGCCGTTAAAAATAATGCCTTCATAGCTCTGTTCTTAAATCATTTTCTGGTAAACCCTCAAACCACATTTTGTTTTTAATCGGCGCCACCAAAGCCGCAATTTCTTCCAAAATCCCATCCGGCATCTGTAAATGGAAAGCACGCAAATTACTTTGAATCATATTCAGGTCGCACATGCCCACAATGGTGGTTGAAATCGCCTCTTGATCCATCGCAAAACGCATGGCTACATCGCTGAGGGGAACTTGGTATTTTTGGCAGAGGGCCAACAAAGGCGCTTGAATCGCCTTCACCTCCGCAGGGGCATTGTGCCAAACAGGAATTTGGGCATCTGAAAGGATTCGTTGGACCAAAGGCGCCGCATTCATCAACCCAAATCCTTTTTCTTTCGATAAAGGCACTAATTCATCCATGATTTCATCCTGAATCAAATTATAATGGGCCCAAGAAAGGACGGTATCAAACTCATGTTCGCGGGCTAGTGAGGCTAAATAACGCACAGGCAAACCCGTCAGGCCAATATAACGTGCTTTTCCGGAGGCTTTGATATGTTGGATCGCAGGAATCGCCTCCTCAACGATTTGTTGGCGACTCACAAATTCAATATCATGCAATTGAAATAAATCCACATAATCCGTCTGTAATCGCTCCAGCGACTCATCGATACTACGAATTATTCGATCATATGAAAAATCAAAATCGTGTAGTCCATACCGCCCACATTTGGTCGCTAAATAAATATCCTTTCGTTTGCCCTTTAGGGCCCGACCCAAGCGAGTTTCGGCCAACGTTTCTCCATAAAAAGGAGCCACATCGAAAAAATTCACCCCATGATCAATCGCCAGGTGAACAGAATCAATTCCCTCCTGTTCATCACATACATCAAAGACATTTCCTAAGGGAGAAGCCCCATAACCAAGAATAGACACTTCCATGTCGGTTTGGCCTAGTTTACGATAATCCATGAATTAAATCGGTTTAGAATAACTACAAATATAGGGAAAAGCATGTTTATTCATTATTTTTTACCAAATTAGCACGCAAATTCTAAACCTACCATGTTATGATTAAGCTTTCATTAAGCATCTTGTATGCATTTTTGATTTTTTGGGGTTTTCAAGTAAGTAGTCCAAAAACATCTTCTTCCAAAAACATTATCCTCGTTGATACCTTAAAAAATGCAAATGCATGGCCTGAAAAGGAAATTTCGGTATCTAATTTCGCTGGTTCTGACATCGCTCCTAGTCCCGCTTGCTTGGCTGTAGCCGCGACGGGTGAGGTTTTTGTGGGCATTGATAAAATAGGTTCCTTAGGCAAAACACCTGGCTTGGGCTATATTTTAAAATTAGAGGACCAAAACCAGGATGGTAAAGTGGATAAAAGCACGGAATTTGCAAAAGTAGATAATCCACGAGGCATTCTTTCCGTTGGCGATAAAGTCTATGTACTTCATACGGTCTTCTCCAAAGAAACGGGCAAGGCATCTGGCATGGATTTAGTCGTGTTTGAAGATGCAAATCACGATGGAAAGGCGGATGGACCTTCGAAGCCCTTGATCCAACATATCAGTTCCCCTAAATTCCTTCAAAATCGCGGTACTGATCACTCAACCAATGGAATTCGGATGGGTATCGATGGTTGGATTTATATCGCGGTAGGCGACTTTGGTTTTTACAATGCAACCGATCGAAGCGGCAAACAAATTACCATGCTGGGCGGGGGAATCGTTCGGGTTCGTCCTGATGGGACGGAAATGGAGGTTTATACGCATGGCACTCGGAATATATATGACGTAGCGATCGATCCCTACATGAACATTTTTACACGGGATAATACGAATGATGGGGCAGGTTGGAATATTCGTTTTAGTCACCACATTCAATCAGGAGAATATGGCTATCCCCTATTATTTAAGCATTTTACGGAAGAAATTTTGCCAGCGTTGGTGGACGTAGGAGGTGGCTCTGGAACCGGTTCACTGTTCATGGATGAACCGACATGGCCTGCTAAATACAACCAAGTGCCGATGATGGCCGATTGGGGAAATAGCATGTTGTACATTCACCGTGTACAAGCCGATGGTGCGAGTTATACCCAAAAAGAAGAGAATTTTATCAAGTTAAGACAAATCACTGACCTCGACGTGGATGGTTCTGGACGACTTTATTTGGCGGCTTGGGATGGCGCTGGTTTTTCAGGAAGTCCGATAAAGGGTTTTGTAGTTCGGGCGGTACCCAAAGGTTGGACATACCAAGCCTTTCCGGAGGTTGGCAAATCATCCCTATCCGAATTAGGCAAACTATTAAGTTCGACGAGTGCGGTGGGTCGGTTGGTGGCCCAACAAGAGCTCCTTACCCGCAATAAAAAAGAAGCTTCAGCCATCGCTTGGTCGATTGCAGCCGACAAAAAACAAAGTCGCGCCGCACGTTCCGCGGGTATTTTCACTTATGCCCAACTCGCAGGAGAAAATGGCATCCCATCCTTGCTTACTTTGTGTGCAGATGCAAGTGTAAAAGAATTAGCCTTACGTGCTTTATCAGACCGCAAGGCTTGGGCGAAGCAAGTTCCGCTAGCCCCTTTTGTGGCAGGATTAAAAGATCCTTCCCCTCGCATTCAGGTGGCGGCGGCGATTGGTCTAGGCCGTTTGGGAAAAAAGGAGGCCATTGCGTCTTTGTTGCAAACCAAGTTACCTAGTTCTTTCGTAGCACCTCCAAAAGACAAAGAAGGCCCACATGCTACCCCGAATGCAGGCATCATTCCTGCCCACGTGGCGGTACGTGCCTTAATCAGTTTACAAGCAGAAAATGAGGCCCTCAAGGCGGTAGGCTCGAAAAATAGTGGTATTGCGCTTTGGGCTTTGCGTTACATGCAGAGCGAAAAAGTGGTTAATGGATTAATCAAAGCCTACGAAAAACCTGAAAATGCGGGGATTAAAAAATCGATCATGCAAACCATTGCCCGTCTCTATAAAAAAGAGGGAGAATATAAAGGTGATTATTGGTGGAGCACCAAGCCCAATGGCCATGGCCCTTATTACCGGCCGGTGGAATGGGAAGGTTCCGCATCCATCAAGTCCTTTTTGGTACGTAATCAGGCCGCTAGTTCAGATAAAGCCTATTTCGCGGATTTAAATGAGAAGTTCCAAATGGATATCGCTGAATTAGGCAATGCGGAAGTCGTATTAGCCAAAGATGAAAGTAAAGTGGATCTCGAGGCGATTCGTAACAAAAAAGGTCAAATCGGAAATGCATCTATCGAAGATGTGATGCTTGCGATGGCGAAAATTAATGGAAATCCGATGAATGGTCGGGCTATTTTCACCAAACAGGGTTGTGTGGTATGCCACAGTTTAAAGGCGGGAGATGCGCTCAAAGGGCCGTATATGGGTCAAATTGGAGCCATCATGAACCGGGAACAAATCGCCGAATCCATATTGAAACCGAATGCATCCATTTCCCAAGGCTTTGCCACGGTGTTAATCACAACCAAAAATAAAAATGAGTACATGGGTTTTGTGACCTCAGAAACACCTGAGCGAATCACCATGCGAGATATCACAGGGAAAGTTACGACAATTAAAGTTGCAGACATTACGCAACGCAAAGAGATGGAAAATTCGATGATGCCGACTGGATTGGCGAATGAATTATCCTATGAGGAATTTGCTTCCTTAATTAGCTTTTTGGCTGAGCAGAAAAAATAAAGAATTTGGATACCTTTGTGAATCCAACGGGCCTGCGTGAAAAAACGCAGGCCTTTAAATCCAAATTCCTTGACCAAAATTGCCATTATCGGCGGCGGTGCTGCTGGATTTTTTGCAGCCATTTCGGCTAAAATGCAAAATCCTGATAAGGAGGTTCGAATCTATGAAAGGACTTCGAAATTTTTGGGAAAAGTGAAGATTTCTGGGGGTGGGCGATGCAATGTTACGAATGCTACTTATACCAACCGCCTCCTCGCTGCCAATTACCCGCGAGGTGAAAAATTCCTCAAAAAAGCCTTTGAACAATTTAATGCACAAGATACGGTCGCTTGGTTTGAGTCGCGGGGCGTGGCGCTAAAAACCTATCCTGACGGATGTATTTTCCCTTTATCGAATGAATCCCAAAGTATCATCGATTGCTTTCTATCAGAATCTCGGAAATTAGGCATTCAAACAATTCTTCATCGGGGCGTCGATGCAATCATCCCGCTCGAAGGAGGATTTGAATTAAAATTCAAGGAGGAATCTGAATTTGTCGACCGGATCATCGTCACCGTGGGAGGCCAACCGAAAGCCACGGGCTTCGATTTTCTTTCTGAATTACACCATACCATCATTTCACCCCAACCCTCCCTATTTACCTTCAACATGCCCCACGAATCCATTCGGGAATTCATGGGATTAGTGGTGGAAAAAGCCACTGTCCGAATTGAAGGTCAAAAACTAGTGGGACAAGGGCCCTTACTCATCACGCATTGGGGCATGAGTGGCCCAGCAATCTTGCAATTATCGGCTTGGGGCGCACGCATCTTGGCAGAAAAAGAATATCAATTTGCCATTCTGGTGAATTGGCTCGACCAAGAAAAAGAAACCGCCCTACGAGACACATTTGCGGAAACCATCAAAAACCACGGAGGAAAAATGCTCGGAAACCTAAATCCTTTTCCGATTCCGGCTCGATTATGGAATTTTTTATTGACAAAAAACTCGATCGACCCATCATCGCGCTGGGTGGATTTAGGGCAGAAAAATACCAATAAATTGGTCAATTGCCTCCTCAACGACCGCTACCGCGTCGAAGGAAAAACCACCTTTAAAGAAGAATTCGTGACTGCTGGCGGAATTGATTTGTCGGAGATCAACCCTCAATCTATGGAAAGCATACGCCACCCCGGCCTATTTTTTGCAGGCGAGGTCATGGACATCGACGGCATCACGGGCGGTTTTAATTTTCAGGCCGCATGGACAACGGGCTACATTGCCGGCAAATATGCGGCAATGGGCTAAAAAATACCTGATTACATATCAGCTTATTGAACGACAAGTTTGAAGAGGTCTTGGTCCAACTGTGGCTTCACCTCACAGGTATTATTAAAATGCATCGTAGGCGTTTTTGAAGGATTATAAGCAGGCCATGTCGGTAAAGCCTTGTGATTTGGATTACCCAAGCGCGCAAAATTAATCCAAGCTTGGCTCATTTTATCTGCTAACATATAGGCATCTTTCTGTCCTCCCGTCATTTCCTCGCTGCGCGCGATGTTATTAAAGCAAAAAGGTAAATCGATACAATGAATCGCCTTATACTTACCTCCCATCACGGGCGATTGCCAGGTTAATAAATACATAAATACCGGTGCACCCCCTAATCCAGATTTAAGGTTCGCCTGCTCCACAGCGCCCGGTCGAAACATCACATCCACGTCGATTAAATCGGATGGTTTTGTATCATTCGGGTAAGCTTTTTTTACCGCTGCTTTCACCGCATCCGCTTTATCGCCATAGCGCTTTTTCATATAGGTCTCGATCTCCGTCATGCTCGCGTTTGACAATCCAGCGCCCAAGGAAGGCATGAATTCATTTTTCACCGTTCCTATCAACAATGGAATTTCTTTGGAAAGGGCCAAAGCTTCGGGAGAAGAAATTTGAAATGGAAGCACCTCCCCATCCAAACTCGGTCCCCAACTTAATCCAAAACCTCCCACCGGTTTACCTGCTGCTTTCATTTGAGCTGCCACGACCGCCAATGCCTTTTTCCCAGCCGCAGCCAATTGGGCAAATGGGATTTTTTGTAAACTATCCGCCTGAGTTGGCGCTATATTCAACACTTTTAATACCTCAGCCGTAATGTTTTGGGTAGTTTTTTTATCTAGCATATTGGAACGAAAGGCCCCACTTTGATTAATCGCTTTATGAAATAATCCTTTAGCTGAAGGCATGGCCATCAAGGTATTCACTTTGGCCCCACCGCCAGATTGACCAAAAATCGTCACATTCGATGCATCTCCGCCAAATTCGGCGATATTCGCTTTCACCCACTCGAGGGCAGCTTTCATATCGAGGACGCTATTGTTCGCCGAGCTTCTATATTTATCGCCATAGGCCGACATATCCAAATACCCCGTAATGTTCAAGCGATGATTAATTGAAACGACCACGACATCCCCTTTTTTGGCTAAATTCTCCCCATCTGTCGAAGGTAATTCTTGAGATGAACCGGAGGTAAATCCCCCGCCATGAATCCAAAATAAGACAGGTCGTTTTTTGCCATCCTGAATGCCTGGCGTCCAAA
>CANHCG010000108.1 GCA_947459055.1 Cytophagaceae bacterium
TCACCCTGAGGTATACATCGTATTGTTACCGGCTTTGGGTATGACATCTGAGATTATCGCAACCAACTCACGTAAGCCAATCTTTGGTTACCGTGCGATGATTGGTTCGATGATGGGTATTACAGTTTTGGCATTTATTGTATGGGCACATCACATGTTTGTGACGGGAATGAATCCATTCCTAGGATCGGTATTTATGTTCTTGACTTTGATTATCGCAGTACCATCAGCGGTGAAAGCATTTAATTACATTACCACATTATGGAAAGGAAATATCGTATTTACTCCGGCGATGTTGTTCTCGATCGGTTTAGTATCCATGTTTATATCAGGTGGAGTAACTGGAATTATCTTGGGTAATTCGGCCTTGGACATCAACTTGCACGATACCTATTTCGTAGTGGCTCACTTCCACTTAGTAATGGGTGCGGCTTCTTTCTTCGGATTGATGGCGGGTGTTTACCACTGGTTCCCTAAAATGTTTGGTCGGATGATGAATAAGACATTAGGATATGTACACTTCTGGTTTACTTTTGTAGGTGTTTACATGGTATTCTTCCCGATGCACTACATTGGTATCGCAGGATTCCCACGTCGTTATTATACTTTTACGGCATTAGGAAATGATGGAATGGCAGCATTTACAAACATGAATTCATTCATTTCAATCGCAGCCATCATCACATTTACAGCACAAGCCTTCTTCGCATTCAATTTCTTCTATTCGATTTTCAAAGGCAAAAAAGCTCCTCAAAATCCATGGAACTCGAATACTTTGGAGTGGACAACGCCTGTAAATCCGGGTCATGGCAACTGGGAAGGAGAAATTCCAGCGGTGTATCGTTGGCCTTATGACTATAGCAAGCCAGGTTCGGCTTCTGATTTTATTCCACAAAACGTTCCGCATTCAGCTACACCTGAATCGAATTTGCCGGAAGAAAATGAAGAAATTGCTAAAGAAAAAGATATTGAAGGATTATTAGGCGCTCAAAACGAGAGTTATAATCGTTAAACCCAATTAAATGAAAAAGGTGCATCGAAATGAATTTCATTTGGATGCACCTTTTTTTTAGCTCCATTCATGTCCTTTCAAAAATTTTGCCTACTCTCACTCATCAGCATTTATATGCTAATCCTCGCTGGGGCAATTGTCCGCAGCACAGGATCAGGAATGGGATGTCCCGACTGGCCAAAATGCTTTGGACGATATATACCACCTACACAGGCCTCCGAGTTACCCTTTAATTACCAAGAAATTTATAAGGAAAAATTACATGGCGAAGTCGTATTCAACCCAACAAAAACCTGGATTGAATACCTTAACCGGCTTTTAGGCGCATTAACAGGTCTCTTAGTTTTGATCACGGCCATTTTATCGTTCAAAGAAGAAAATCGCGTACGTAATTATTCAATCGCAGCATTGATTTTAGTCTTGGGTAATGCGGTCTTAGGAAAATACGTGGTGGATTCCTTTCTGTTGCCTGGCGTGGTTACAGCTCATATGTTATTGTCGATTGGTGTAATCTTTTTTTTAATCAAAGCCCTAAACATTCAGTCGGGTTATGTGGTTAAACCTTTGTCGGCACGAAGCTGGGTGGGTATCAATTTAATCATCATTTTTATCCAAATTTTACTCGGGACACAGGTTCGAGAAAATATGGATCATGTGATTGCTGAATTGGGCGAGGGAGCTAAGGACAACTGGATATCGAGCTTGAATATAATTTACGTTGTTCATCGCACGTTTTCTTGGGTTGTGTTGTTAAGTCATTTGATTTTATGGAAGAAACTGAAAGGGACATCTTTCCTACCTTACCGACAAGGCATATTGGGACTATTAGGTATCTCTTTCTTGACCGGAATTTTAATGGCTTACTTTGCACTACCTTTGGGAAGCCAAGCGGTGCATTTGGTTATTTCATTGGTATTAGTGGGTTGGCATATGCACACCTGGATTGCAACGAAAAATAGTTAATGGCAGAATTAAAACCCTATATCGCCCTATTAAAATCGAGACTATCCTTGACGGTAGCTTTTTCAGGGACATTTGGGTACCTATTGGCACCAGTTGAACATAAGCCCTTAGATATTGTTTTGATTACCCTCGCAGGATTTGTATTAACAGGTGCTGCGAATATCGTGAATCAGTTGAAGGAAATTGAGCTCGATAAATTAATGAAGCGAACGGCGAAGCGGCCTTTGCCAACGGAAACCCTGCAGCCAAAACAAGCCCAAATTTATGGCTATGTGCTAGCGGTGGTAGCCTTGGGTTTATTGTATTATTTCAATTGGAAAGCGGCAGCGATAGGCTTGCTATCCTATATTTTATATGGGTATGTGTATACGCCCTTGAAACGCGTAGGGCCTATTTCAGTTTTTGTGGGGGCTTTTCCGGGTGCTTTCCCGCCGATGATTGGTTGGGTCGCTGCGACCGGCCATTTTGGTTGGGAACCGGGCATTCTATTTGCGATTCAATTTTTCTGGCAGTTTCCACATTTTTGGGCGATTGCTTGGGTGGCGGATGCAGATTACCGAAAAGCAGGATTTAAGATGTTACCAAATGATGGCAAAAAGGATATTAAAACGGCCTTTACCATTATGATTTATACCTTATTTTTGGTGCCTTTGGGATTTGTTCCATATTTAATGCACATGACGGGAATTAAATCGGCGATTATTACGGTGATAGCGGGTATTTTATTTCTTTGCCAAACTTTTTATCTGATGATGCGGCCGACGGATAAGGCGGCCAAATGGATGATGTTTGGATCTTTTTTTTATTTATTGATTATGCAAATTGCCTTATTATTTGATCAAGTATGAACATGAAAACAGCCAATGAAACCTTGGAACCACAAGCTACGCGCTCGATAAATCCGAAGATTTTTACGATGTGGTTATTTATTGTTTCCATCATTATGCTCTTTGCAGCATTTACGAGTGCCTATCTGGTTCGTAAAGCAGAGGGAAATTGGGTGGAATTTAAGTTACCTGATTTGTTTAGTTGGAGTACAGGTGTCCTTATTTTAAGCAGTATTTCAATGCATTTGGCACTTTTAGCTGCAAAAAAAGACCAATTTAATGCGCTAAGAATAAGTATTTCTATTACTTTTGTACTCGGATTGCTTTTTTTGGCAATGCAATATTACGGTTGGGTCCAATTAGTGGAAATGAACGTGTATTTTGTTGGTAATCCGTCAGGGTCTTTTGTTTATGTGTTGTCTGGATTGCATGGTTTACACCTAGTTTCTGGATTGGTTGTGTTGATTTTCGCTTTAGTAGCGGCATTTCGATTCAAAATAAACGCGAAGGCATTGACCCAAATTAAAATTTGTTCCACATACTGGCATTTTTTAGATGTACTGTGGCTTTATTTATTTGTATTTTTATTGATTAACAATTAAGCTTTTACCTATGTCAGTTGCACACGCTGCCCCTGCTGTTCCTGAAAATTTATCTTGGTCAGGCGGTTCAGAACCTCTTAAAGCAAGTTACGGAAAACTCATGATGTGGTTTTTCTTGCTTTCAGATACCTTTACATTTTCAGCCTTATTGGTTACTTATGGTATGATTCGTTTTAGCCAACCGGCTTGGCAAGGAACGCCTGATACCTTTTATTTCTCAACGACCCACTGGCCTATCCCAGAAAAAGTTTTCGAAGCTGTTCCTTTTTTACATGGAATGGCCTTGCCCTTAGTTTTTGTTGGGATTATGACCTTTATTTTGATTGCTTCTTCAGTAACCATGGTATTAGCGGTGGAAGCCGGTCATCGTGGGGATCGCAAAGATGTAGAAAAATGGATGCTTTGGACGATTGTGGGAGGATTTACATTTTTAGGTTCTCAAGCATGGGAATGGACACACTTTATTCATGGTCCAGAAGATTTATCTTTAGCCGCTAAACAATTAATTGATGGGGTATCAACGCCCATTGAAGGCGCAAACTTAGTGCGTAATCCTTATGGTCCACCGGCCTTTGCTGATTTGTTTTTCTTTATTACGGGTTTCCACGGTACCCACGTATTTTCGGGGGTAATTTTGAATATCTTGATTTTCTTTAATGCGGCGACGGGTGTTTATCAGCGCAGAGGTCATTATGAAATGGTTGAGAAAGTAGGTCTTTACTGGCACTTTGTTGACTTGGTTTGGGTATTCGTTTTTACATTCTTCTATTTAGTTTAATTTTTTAACGCAGATCTATTATGGCTTCGCACGTTTCACACGAAACCTCAGAAAAAGAAATACCGGCTCCACAAACAGCGGCTATTTGGAAAACCTTTTGGATTTTATTGGTATTAACTGCCATCGAATTCGTCATTGCTTTTACCTTACCAGCGAACACCTTACGGATAGCTATTTTCTCCGGAATGACGATTGTAAAGGCCTTTTATATCGTAGGTGAATTCATGCACTTAAAGCATGAAGTAAAATCCTTGATTTGGATGGTTTTGGTACCGACTCTATTCGTCGTTTGGCTGTTAGTGGCTTTGATTTACGAAGGAGGACACCTCTATTGATTTAATTTTTCCCTTTTATTGGATAATGACAAAGAAGACAGGCATATTATTTATTGTATTAATATTGCCTGTCTTTGTTTATTGGGGACTGAAGAAATTTGGGACAAATCATTTCACGCTACCTCGCTATATTCCTGCGATTGATTCGACCACAGGAGAAATCAAAATGGCGAAACGTTTGAATCCCCGTTGGAATGAATCCGACATGGATACTGTTTTTCAAAGCCTTCCGTCTTTCCAACTGACCGACGAAACCGGTAAACCTTTTTCATCCGCTGCCCTTACAGGAAAAATTCATATTGCTAGTTTCTTTTTTACACGCTGTACCACCATTTGCCCGAAGATTTCCACTCAAATCGGCCGCGTGCAAGATACATTTGAGGGCGATTCAGAAATTAAATTGATTTCGATTTCCGTAGATCCCCTGCATGATCGCCCAGCGCAATTGAAATCCTATGCCCAGCGATTTGATGCGAATCCGGCTCAATGGAGTTTTTTGACGGGAGAGAAAAAAATCATTTACCCGTTGATTTTAAAAGGATACCATGTCCCCTTGGCAGATGCCTCCGAATATGATCAGGCGATCAAGAATCCCGACGAAACATTTATTCATTCTGAGCGTTTAGTATTAGTCGACAAAGAGGGAATCATTCGCGGATTTTATGACGGGACAGATAAGAAAGAAGTCGATAGACTCCTTGTTGAGATCAAGGTACTCAAAACCATGTATTCCATTCCATAATTCGTATGTATAAGACCAACGAAAAAATAATCAACCTACTTTCCATCGCTATCCCATTAGCCGTGGCTGTGTTAATAGGTATTCCAACAAAATTGCCCCTCGGCGAATGGACCAAAACCCTTCCGCATGCTATTGGCTTGTTAAATAGCACCACTGCGATTAGTTTGATTTTGGGTTTAATTGCTATCAAAAACAAAAACATTGCGGGTCACCGCAAAGCTATGGGAGCGGCATTTATTCAAGGAGCTGTCTTTTTGGTTTTGTATATTTTGTATCATATTTCAAATCCCTCGACACCCTTTGGTGGCGAAGGAATCATTCGTCCGATTTACTATTTCTTATTGATTTCCCACATCGTTTTATCGATTGGGGTCGTTCGGCTGGTGTTGAAAGCGCTCCATTTTGCGCTGAATGATGACATCGAGGCGCACAAAAAAGTGGTGAAATGGGCCTATCCGATTTGGTTGTATGTATCGATTTCAGGTGTCGCTGTTTATTTATTAATTGCCCCTTATTATGTATAAATCCCTGACTATTTTATTTCTGATTTTATTCGTGTTCATGGGCCTTGATGCGACAGCGCAGTGTGCGATGTGTCGGACGACGGTCGAAAGTACAATTTCAAATGGCCGTTCGAATATCGCTACAGGATTGAATACAGGTATTTTGTATTTGTTGTCAGCGCCCTATTTAGCCGTAGCGGTCGTGGCTTGGTTATGGTTTCGCCAGAGTAAAAAGGAACAACAAGCGAAGATTGAGAAGTGGAAATTACGTCAACGGGTGAGTCAGTTGCTCGGTGGACAATCTTAGTCCCAAATCGGGTATTGCGTTAATTTAATCGTTTCGCCAAAAAATAGTTGGGTCGATTTTTCGAATGAATCTGTATAATCGGAAACGAAAAATTGCCGCGACCCGGACTTGCCTTCGTTCAATAGCTTCCGTTCAGTTAAAATTCGTTTGATTTCTTGGGCGACAATTTGCGAGGTGTCGATGACCTGTACTTTGCCTTGGTAAAATTCTTCAATTTGCTTTTTGATTAAGGGATAATGGGTACAGCCGAGAATGAGGGCATCGATGTTGGCTAATTCGGGTTGAACTAAATATTCCCGAATAATTTGTTCCGAAATCGTTTTGCTAAAAAAGCCTTCTTCGATCATGGGTGCGAGCA
>CANHCG010000109.1 GCA_947459055.1 Cytophagaceae bacterium
AATATAAATCAGCTTCTTCGGGTAATTCGTCGATGGCGGAAAGCATGATGTCGGCCGACTTTTCAAAATCATCTAAATCATAATGCAATTGGGCCCATTTAATCCAAGTAGGTGCAAAAAAAGAATCCAATTCCACCGCCTTTTGATAGGCCTCATCGGCTGATACGGGATTGCCTAAATAAGCTTCCACATCTGCCAATCCCGTCCAATACAATGGATTCGTTTCATTCAGCTTAAGGGCTTTCTTTAAAAAATGAAGAGATTCGAACCATTTGTCTAATTCAGTTAAACATACGGCTAGACCATAATAGCCTTCGTCCCACAAGGGGTCGATTTTGACAGATTCCTTGTAATAGGATAGCGCCTCATCGAATTTCTTTTGCCTTTCGAGGCTGGCGCCGAGGCAACAATAAAGTTCTGGATTCGGCTCATCATGTGTTAAACACAGTCGATAGGCCTCCTCTGCTTTTGGATAATCGACCAAATTCATATAGGTATTACCCAAATTGAACAGGGAAGAACCGAAGGTCGGTTCAATGGCCAAGGAGTACTCGTAAGCATCAATCGCCTTTTCATATTGCTTTAACTTCGAATAGGCAATGCCTAAATTGTACCAAGCTGTATACGAAAAAGGGTCCTGGTCAATGAAATTTTTATAATAAGGAATGCTTTCTTCTATTTTTCCGATTTCATCTAATGCATTTGCAAGTTCAACCAATGCATTTTCATTTTCAGGATTGTGCTCTAGCGACTTTTTGAACATATCCACCGCTTCACGGGGTTTGGACCAAGCTAAATAACTAAGGCCGAGGCGAAAATAGACTTCATCTTTTTCTTCGTGATTTTCGAGTGCTTCAAGAAATAATTGGACCGAAGCCTCATGTTGCTCCATTTGGCTTAATAGGGAACCTTTCACCAGGACTAATTCGATGTCCGTCGGAAACAATAAAATAGCATTTTCGATCATTTCCAGGGCCTCTTCCGGCTGCGACAATTCACCTAATATCTGTGCCTTTAAAGAAATCAATTCCAAGGTGTAGGGGAAATGCAATAAGCCTAAATCACAAGCTTTAAGTGCTTCATCGAATTTTGCTTGGATGAAATAATATTCTGCAATATGTTCGAGGGTATCTAAATCGAAAAAGGAATCTTCTTGTTGATGAATCATTTTTTCGAATCGTTCGAGGGAGGATTGGATGTCTTCCTTGTGGTCATCAAATTCCGGATCTAGCATATGGGAAGACGGTTTAAATATATCTACTAATTAACGCAAATAATTTCAATTATGTAACAGGATTTTGACCTATTTTTGTTCCAAAATAAAAATAAATGGGACAAGTTTGTAGCGTGGTGGATTTAGGAACGAATACATTCCAATTATTAGTCGCTGAACCCCTTCTTGAATTTCCGGGAATTTGCATTTTACATCAAAGTCAAGTGCCAGTTACTTTAGGAAAAGGGGCCATGGAAACGGGACAAATCCAGCCGGATGCCATGCAGCGCGCGATCCAGGCCTTAACTAATTTTAAGGCGAAGGCATTGGAATTGGGTTCACCACCTTCTCAAATCATGTGCGTAGGAACGAGTATTCTGCGCCGGGCAACGAACGCACAAGAATTACTTTCCCACATCGAGGCGATGGGCATGCGCGCCCAGGTTATTTCAGGTTTACAGGAAGCCGATTTTATACATGCTGGAATTATTCATTCTTTACCCGAACCCTGGGCAAAATGCTCCTTGGTCATGGATATCGGGGGTGGGAGTGTGGAGTTTATTTTGTTTGAGGGGACAAAGGTTCATTTTAAAATTAGTTTAGAAGTGGGGGGGCTACGTTTGCTATCTCTTTTTCATGTGAATGGATTATATGACCCAGAACTTAATCCGGAACTAGATGCGTTTATAGAAAAGGAATTGGCGCCGGTATGGCAGGCATGTGCCCGTTTTCGACCGGAAGTGTTGATTGGTGCCGCGGGTGCTTTTGAAACGATTTGGGACTTGGAGCATGCGGGGAGTGTGGGGGAAGTTATCCCGCCATCGGATTTATTAGATTTAACTCAATTTTATATTCAAAAAAAACTTGTGGAAAATACGGAATCGGAGCTTCGAAAATTAATTCCGGGTATGAAAGCCTTCCGAGCAGGAATTTTACCTTATGCTAATGCTTTGATAGCCATGGTATTGGAGAAAACGGGTATTTTGGAACTTCGGGTTTCTTCGTTTAGTTTAAAGGAAGGGTATTGGTTTTCGCAACAGGGTAGAGGATAAAAATGTTCTATTTTTTTTGAAAAAAACAATAAAAATGACAATCTTTAAGTTTATAATGTATAATTAAAATTTTCAACAAATCTTTATGTCATCAATCCTTAATTTAATCCTGTTACAGGCTGCGTCTCAAGAGGAATTTACCGTATTAAGTTTATTGGAAAAAGGTGGATATGTTATGTATCCAATCTTGTTTTTATTCAGTGTGGCGTTGTTCTTGTTCATCGAACGATATTTGTACATTCGGAAAACGACAAAAATCGATGAGAATTTTTTACATAATATCAATGAGCTATTAGTGGCTGGAAATATTCAGGGTGCGGTGGCTTATTGTAAGAATTCAAAGTTTCCGATTGCGAATATGTTGGAGCGTGGTTTAGGTCGCTTAGGTTCACCTATTCGGGAGATTGAGAGCGCGATTGAGAACAAGGCGAAGTTGGAGATTTACAATATGGAAAAGAATTTAGGTCTACTAAGTTCGATAGCACGTATCGCGCCGATGTTTGGATTTTTGGGAACGGTTACGGGTATGATTCGTACTTTTCATAATATTTCGACCTCCAATAAAATTGAGATTAGCACAATCGCTTCCGGTATTTATGAGAAAATGGTAACGTCGGCGTCGGGTTTAATTGTGGGTATTATCGCCTATGTGATGTATACCTTGTTGACCACCATGATTGATCGCAGTATTAATAAAATGGAAATTGTGGCGATGGACTTCATCGATTTGTTACATAAGCCGGCCAAAAAATAATTTAATTTAAGGAATAATGAATTTTAGAAAGCGCGAAAGAGAAGCTTCAGAGGTAGAAACGGGGGCATTAGCTGACATTCTGTTTTTCTTATTGATGTTTTTTTTAATGATTTCCACCTTGGCTTCGCCAGATGCAATTCGCTTGTTATTGCCTAAGGCTGATTCGACGAAGGTGACTCCTCCGGTGGTTGAGTCCATTCGCTTGTCTGTGGATGCGAACAATGTGTTTTATTTAGATGGTAATGCCAATGGTGTTCCTTTGGAGCAAGTGGATGGGGCATTAAAGACTATTTTACAAACGAAAAAAGCGACTTCGTTGATTATTTCAATCGACAAATCGAGGACCGTTCAAGATCTAACTGATATTTATGATTTAGCAGCGAAAAATAACCTGTCGATGGTTATGGCTGCCGAGAAGAAAAAATAAAATATACATGGAAGGGTACCTCGTTATCGCCCTGAAATCAATAGCCGTTTACGTATTTATCGTAGCGGCTATTCGTTTATTTGGGAAAAAGGAATTCGCTCAATTGTCCATTGTGGATTTAGTTTTCATTTTATTGATTTCCAATTCTGTACAAACGGCGATGGTGGGGACAGACACTAGCTTGGAAGGAGGATTAGTCGCCGCTTTAGCTCTTTTCCTGGTCAATTTTGTTTTCAAAAAAATCACTTTAGCCAAACCCGATCTTGCGCACCTCATTGATGGTGATCCGATTTTATTGGTTTATCATGGCCAACTCAAAGCCGGAGGTTTAGAAAAGGCTCAAATTACCTTGGATCAATTGGAAAGTGTCATTCGGGAGCATGGGGTGGAGGAAATTCGAGATGTGGATTTAGCCATGTTTGAAGTGGATGGCAATATTTCGGTAATTTCAGATAATTTCAAAAAAACGAGTCGAAGAAGACAGAAAGGACATCGGATATTAGGCAATAATGCCACCTAAACTCGTATCTTTGTGCCAAGACTCGCCTGTTTGTAGAGGCGAGCATCATTTTGCTTTCTTATTTAATGGAAAAGATCTTAAAATTTGGGGGGACAAGTTGTGGAAGTGTTCAAAGTATAGAATCCGTCATTTCGATCATCGAATCGAATTGGAAATCAAAAACATCATTTGCTGTGGTTTTTTCTGCCATGAGTGGAGTCACCAATTCCTTGTTGGAAGCAGGGACATTAGCTGCAGCGCGTAAAAGTCTAGATAATTCAATCATTGAAGGGATTGAAAATCGTCATTTCGAGTTAATTAAGCATTTTATTCCAGTTACCGGACAATCGCAGGTCATCGCCCAGGTACGTACCTTGGTCAATGAATTGAGGGATGTATTGAAGGGAATTCATTTAGTTAAAGAGATTTCACCTAAAACCTCTGATTTATTGGTCAGTTTTGGTGAGCGTTTGTCTACCTATTTAATTCACGCGATATTAATCCAAAAAGGTCTTCCCGTGAGTTATGTGGATGCCCGGAATTTGGTGAAAACAAATGATACTTTTGGTAAATCGGAAGTTCTTTTTGCGAAGACTAATTCGCTCATTACTGATTATTTTGAGCAGCATGCTGATCAAATAGCGCTTATTACTGGATTTATTGGGTCCAATCAGTCGGGTGATACCACGACTTTAGGTCGCGGGGGCTCTGATTACACGGCTTCTATTGTTGGGGCGGCTTTGCAGGTGGATGAAATTGAAATTTGGACGGATGTGGATGGAATGATGACTGCCGATCCTCGGAAAGTGCCTGCTGCTTTTACCATTCCGCATGTTTCCTACGCTGAGGCGATGGAATTGACGCATTTTGGTGCGAAGGTGATTTATCCACCTTCCTTACAGCCAGCTTTTTCTAAGAATATTCCGATTCGCGTGTTGAATACATTTAATCCTGAATTCGAAGGGACAATTGTCAGCAAGGAGGTAAAATCAAGCCCTTATATCATTACGGGGATTAGTTCGATTGACCAATTAGCCCTTGTAAACTTACAAGGTTCAGGGATGATTGGTGTGGCTGGAGTTTCGGCTAAATTGTTTACGGTGTTAGCAAGGGAACGAATTTCGGTGATTTTGATCTCTCAGGCTTCTTCGGAGCATTCGATATGTTTTGCAATTGAGCCTCCATTTGCTTCCCGGGTGCGTGAACTTTTGCATGCTGAATTTGCTCAAGAAATTGAATCGGGTGACATCGAAGGAATCGATATTCAGGAAGATTTGTCGGTGATTGCGGTGGTGGGTGAAGGGATGCGCCAACATACCGGTGTGTCCGGACGATTATTCTCTGTCTTGGGTAAAAATGGAATTAATATCGTGGCTACGGCTCAGGGTTCCTCTGAATTAAATATTTCAGTCGTTATTTCTCAGAAAGATTTATCGAAAGCATTAAATGCTATTCATGAGACTTTTTTCTTTTCTCAGGTAAAAACTTTGCATTTGTTTTTGGTGGGAACAGGTTTGATTGGAAAGACGTTGATAAGCCAATTGATCGGTCAAGAACGCTATTTAGCTAAATACAAAGGTTTGAAAATTAAATTGGTCGGGCTAATGAATAGTCGAAAACAATTTATTCAGGAAACGGGAATTGATTTGGGCGAAGCCTTAGCACAATTAGATAAAAATGGGGAAACCAGTGATTTGAATTCCTTTGTGACTCAAGTCAAAAACCTAAATTTACCGAATGCCATTTTTGCTGATTGTACTGCGAATAAGGAGATTTACACCCACTATTTAGGTTTATTTAAAGCCAATATTTCCGTAGTCACCCCAAATAAAGTGGCAAATTCGGGCCCTTATGATGTCTATGCGGAATTGCATCAAACAGCCTTACAAAAAGGAGTTAAGTTTTTATATGAGACGAATGTGGGGGCAGGTTTGCCTGTGATCAATACCTTACAGGGCTTAATAGCATCCGGGGATCGATTTGAAAAAATTGAAGGAATTTTGTCGGGGACCTTGTCCTTTCTGTTTAATTCATTTGTACCAGGAAAATCATTCGCGAATGTCTTGCGTGAAGCCAAAGCGAAAGGATATACCGAGCCAGATCCACGAGAGGATTTAAGTGGGATGGATGTGGCTAGAAAAATACTGATTTTAAGTCGGGAAATAGGGTTAAAATTAGAATTTTCGGACATTACAATCCAGCCGATTATTCCGGCCTCTTGTGAGCAGGCGCCTACAGTGGATGCTTTTTTCGCTGAATTAGAAAAAGAAAATGCCTATTTTGAACAAATGGTCAATGCGGCGCATGCCCAAGGCAAAGTACTTCGTTATATTGCCCAATTAGACAATCAGAAAATTACCATTGCCTTGCGGGCAGTCGGGTCAGATCATCCTTTTTATCAAATGGATGGAGCTGATAATGTGATTGCTTTTACCACAAAACGTTACCACGACCGACCT
>CANHCG010000110.1 GCA_947459055.1 Cytophagaceae bacterium
CCAAAGAAGCTTGCCCCAAAGCATCATAAAGCTTCGATATTTTGCTGGGAACCCAGATGTCATCTTGATCAGCTAAGGCGATTAGATTACCTGTTGCGGCCCGAATTCCTTTTTCGAAGGTGGCGATGTAGCCTTGATTGGCGGTTTGTGGGATGATTGTTAAGCGGGAGTCTTTGGCTTGGTAGGCTTGTAGGATGGACCAACTTTCATCTGAAGAAGCATCATCCACACATATAATTTCGAGCGAAGGATAGTCCTGTGCGAGGAGGCTATCCAACTGTGGCCGTAAGTATTTTTCGCCATTATAGCTGGCCATGACAATCGAAATTAAGGGCTTCATTCGGGTTTAGTTCTGAAAATTGTCGTAATTTGGCTCAAATTTCGAAAGAATAAAACTTGAAAACATATTTTCGTTTATTATCCTACGCTGTTTCGATCCGTAAATATGTATTTCCATATTTTGGGTTCTCGTTATTGGCTTCCTTGTTCGGAATTTTAAATTTTACCTTGTTGATTCCGTTATTGAATGTCTTATTCAATCAAGCGGGGGAATCAAACCTACAAGTGTATCGAAATTTGCCCGATTTTTCCTTTAGCCCCAGTTATTTTTCTTTTCTGTTCAATCATTATTTTTATGGCAGTTTGGAAAATTATGGCCGCTTGGGCGCCTTGAAATATGCTTGCGCGGCGATAATGGCCTCGGTGTTTTTGGCGAATATTTTTCGGTATTTTTCTCAGCGAGTGCTGAAAACGGTGGAAGCTGATATGATTGCCTCCTTGCGCCAAGCAGTGTTTCAGCGTGCTATTCGCCTCGATCTCAGTTATTTTACTGAACAAAAGAAAGGCAATTTAATGTCACGCCTCACTACGGATGTTCAAGAGGTGGAAAATAGCATCGGTCGGGCATTCACTGCGACCTTTAAAGAGATTTTTTCATTGATCATGTTTTTTGTGTTTTTGGCGAGCATGTCGGTGAAACTGACCTTGTTTTCCTTATTAATTTTACCATTGTCGGGCGGGGTAATTGCGACCATCACGCGGCGATTACGTCGGTCGGCCGGGGAAGTCCAGCAGCATTTAAGCGGTTTGATCAGTTTATTGGACGAAACTTTTGGTGCGATGAGAGTGGTGAAGGCTTTTCGCGCGGAGCGATTGATGGATGAGCGATTTCAAGAGGGGAATTCAAAATATCGCCATGCCTTGTTGCGCATGGTGTTCCGACAAGAACTTACGTCCCCTGTCTCTGAAAGTTTGGGGGTAATGGTTGTGACGGGAATCTTATTGTACGGGGGTAGTTTGGTGATAGCTGGCGAGGGGGAATTGAGCGCCTCGACCTTTATCGCATTTATAGCTACATTTTCACAGGTTATGCGGCCGGCGAAGGCCATTGCGGATGCTTTTAGTGGGATCCAACGGGGTATCGCTTCAGCGGATCGAATCATCGAAATTTTGGATACAGATTCCGAGATTCAGGTGCAGGAACCTGTGAAATCGCTAAGCCAATTTCAAGATAAAATAGTCTTTGATTCAGTCGGATTTGATTACATCTCAGGGCGGAGCGTGCTGGGAAATATTAGTTTTGATATTCCCAAAGGCCAAACCATCGCCCTCGTCGGGCCTTCAGGGGGCGGGAAATCGACTCTAGCGGATTTATTACCCCGCTTTTATGACGTGAAGGAAGGCGCTATTCGTGTGGATGGAATTGATATAAAACACATCCCATTGGATGATTTACGGGGATTGATGGGGATTGTAACCCAGGAATCGGTTTTATTTAATGATACGATTTTAAACAACATCGCTTTTGGGACGGAGGCGACTTTGGAACAGGTGGTCGAAGCAGCTAAAATTGCGAATGCCCATGAATTTATTGAGAAGTCGGCAGATGGTTATCATACGGTCATCGGCGATCGGGGCTCCAAATTATCCGGTGGGCAGCGCCAACGCATTTCGATTGCCCGTGCGGTTTTGCGAAATCCACCTATTTTAATTCTGGATGAAGCCACGAGTGCGCTGGATAATGAATCAGAGAAATTGGTTCAAGCGGCTTTGGGGAATTTGATGAAAAATCGAACAGTGTTAGTGATAGCCCATCGCTTAAGTACGATTCAGCATGCGGATAAGATTTTGGTGATCCAAGAAGGTAACATAGTAGAATCTGGAACCCATCATGAATTAATCGATATTCCAGGTGGGGTGTATGCGAAATTGACGCAGTCCAACTAGTTGATTTACTCCCATTTTTCCAAATTTTATTAGCTATTCAGATTTTTAAAGGGTATTTTTGCATCAAAATTCATACCATAGTTCATAAAATTTATGCCATCATCATTATTAGCCCAACGTATTCAAGCATTAGAAGAGTCATCTACTTTGGGGATGACCAAAAAAGCGCGGGAATTAGCCGCACAAGGACATAAAGTTATTAGTTTATCCGTAGGTGAGCCCGATTTTAAAACACCTGCGCATATTTGCGAAGCAGCGAAAAAAGCAATCGATGATGGATTTCATGGTTATTCGCCGGTGGCAGGTTATCCGGATTTGCGGATGGCAATTGCTAATAAATTAAAGCGTGATAATAAGTTAGAGTGGGGTTCGGAAAATATTGTTGTTTCCACCGGGGCGAAACATTCTTTGGCGAATGCCATTGCAGCTTTAATTGATCCGGGTGATGAGGTGATTATCTTTTCGCCGTATTGGGTTTCCTATTCTGAAATGGTGAAATTAGCCGATGGCGTTTCGGTTATCGTTCAAGGGGCTTTTGAAAATAATTTTAAAGTCACAGCTGAACAGTTTGAAGCAGCGATTACACCAAAAACGAAAATGGTGATGTTTGCGTCACCGAATAACCCAACGGGTTCTGTGTATACTGAAAGTGAATTACGTGACATCGCAAATGTGGTGGCGCGGCATGAAAATATTTTTGTGTTAGCCGATGAAATTTATGAGTACATCAATTTCACCCAAGGCGGACATTTCTCCATCGGCTCAATTCCTGAAATTAAAGAACGTGTCATTACAGTAAACGGCGTGGCAAAAGGCCATGCGATGACGGGATGGCGGATCGGTTTCATCGCAGCAGCTAAATGGATTGCGGATGGGATCGAAAAATTACAGGGCCAAGTAACGTCCGGAACAAACTCGATCGCGCAAAAAGCGGCGGTTGCAGCATTTAATGGTTCCTTAGATCATGCCTATGAGATGAAGGCGGCCTATGACCGTCGGCGCAAATTAGTAGTTGGAAAATTACGTGAAATCCCAGGTTTCAAAGTGAATATGCCAGATGGCGCTTTTTATGCATTTCCTGATATTTCCTATTATTTCGGAAAGTCAGATGGTAAAACGACAATTAATGACTCCGATGATTTTTGTACTTGGTTATTAATGGAGGCTTTAGTAGCCACGGTGGCGGGTTCTGGTTTTGGAGCGCCCAATTGCATGCGTATTTCGACGGCTGCAGCGGATGAGCAATTAGAAGAAGCTTGCGAACGAATCAGAACGGCAGTTGCTAAATTAAACTAATGATCAACACTTCGCGATAAAAAAAATCAGGGCCTACCCCTGATTTTTTTTATATTTACCCCCATGGAAATTTTAGCAGTTCTCATTTTTGTCCTTGGATATCTCGCGATTGCCTTGGAACATCCGATCAAAATCAATAAAACAGCCACTGCGCTTGTGACGGGAGTTTTGGTTTGGTTGGTTTTTGCCATGGTTCGCCAGCCTGAAGAATTGGGATCCTTGGGTCATCATTTAGCGAGTACCTCTGAAATTTTGTTCTTTTTATTAGGCGCGATGACCTTGGTGGAATTGGTGGATGCGCATCAAGGATTCCGCTTTGTGAGCCAGTGGATTCGGACGAAAAATCCGGTTCAAATGCTTTGGTTAGTTGCGTTTATCACCTTTTTTCTTTCAGCGGTATTGGATAATTTAACCACGGCTATTGTCATGGTAACGCTTTTACGTAAACTAATATCAGAAAAAGAAACTAGAAAATATTTTGTTGGGATGGTGGTGATTGCGGCGAATGCGGGGGGAGCTTGGTCGCCGATTGGTGATGTGACGACCACGATGTTGTGGATTGGAGGGCAAATTTCTGCCTTAGGCATCATGAAAATATTGTTTATTCCTTCCTTTGTTTCCTTATTAGTCCCCGTGGCCGTTGCCTCGATTTGGGTAAAGAACATGTCGCTGGGTCATGCAGAGGCCCTACCTGCCATGGATGCTAAGGAAGAAAAGGAAGGTCAGATCATGTTAGTGGCCGGTGCGGCAAGTTTAATAGGCGTTCCTATTTTCAAAACATTGACGCATTTGCCACCCTACATGGGTATTTTATTGGCCCTTGGAATCGTCTGGATGCTTTCAGAGTTTTTGCATGCGGATAAGGATGAGGAGGATAAAAAGGCCTTGACAGTCGGGCATGCCTTGAGTAAAATTGATACCTCAAGTGTTTTGTTTTTCCTTGGGATTTTATTGGCGATCGGGGGATTGGAGTCCTTGGGTTATTTGGAGGCCTTAGCTACTTCGTTAGGAGAATGGGTAGGAAACCAATATTTGATTATTGGTCTCATTGGACTTGCGTCTTCGGTAGTGGATAATGTGCCTTTGGTGGCTGCGACGATGGGGATGTATTCGCTTACCGACTTCCCGATGGATCATACCATGTGGGAATTCCTCGCTTTTTGTGCGGGTACGGGGGGTAGTATTTTGATTATTGGTTCGGCTTCAGGAGTCGCTGTCATGGGAATGGAAAAGATAGAGTTCGGTTGGTACGCCAAAAAAATAGGTTTTTTGGCACTTATCGGCTATCTCGCCGGCGCAGGTACCTATCTGCTTTTCGCTTAAAAAGAATAATTCAAATTAGCCGCGTAATAATTAGTGCCCACTTGTGGGGTGAAACGCCACGCGGAGTTCTTGAAAATAGCCGGTTTGATTTTGGGATAAAGCCAAGAAGCTAATTCCGCGGAACCCATGCCAATAGCCGCACCCATTAGGACATCGGTGGCCCAATGCTCATTGTTGGCCATACGTAAAAAAGCGGTCGATCCAGCCAATGTATAGCCGGCAATGGCGATGATCGGGTAGTCTTCTCCATATTCTTTGGCCAACAATTGGGCGCCAAAAAAGGCAGTTGCCGTATGCCCTGAAGGAAATCCTTGTTCCATTCCATTGGGCCTATATTCGTTGATCGCTAATTTTAAGCCTTTAACGGCCACGGCATACATGCCTGTTCCTAATACGAAAATTCCCAGCCGATTCCCGCGATTTGAACTATTTCCCTCGAAGCCCGCTAAATGGACGCCAATATTTAATAAGGTAGGGCCATATTGTAAATAATCATCAGCCTTCGTGGAGAAACTCGAAAATGAATTTTGGTAAATTTTGGTTTGTACATCCTTGGAGGAAGCATTGTATAAAAGGGCGCTTGCCACCGCGAGACTCGCAGGCGTTTTCCAATTTATTTTTGGCGATTTTCGTTGGCCAAAAACCAACATCGGAACGCATAGCACAACTAAAATCCAACTTGATTTCATTAATTTTCTTTTAAGAGGGTTTGAATTGTTTTATCAAAATCCTGAGTCCAATCAGCATAATAGGCTCCCGTGCTCGGCCCAGAAAATCCCGTATGAATTTCCCGAACAATGCCTTTTTTGTCGATAATAAAGGTAGTGGGGTAGCCATTAATTTTGTGCAACATCGGCAATATTTTCGCAATGGTTTCCTCTTGCGTATCGCCCGCAAATAGAATCGGATAGTCAATCCCCACGCGCTTAATGAAGCTTTCGATTTTAGGTTTCGCTACGCTCAATTCCGACGAAGCCTCAAATGCCAGTCCAATCACCTCCACGCCCTTGTCCTTATTTTTCCGATAATATGGAGCTAAGAATCGGGATTCATCGATGCAATTCGGGCACCAGGACCCCATTAATTCGATCACCACCACTTTGTTCTTAAACCGGTCATCGGCCAGACTGATTTCCTCACCGCGGGTATTGGGCAATCGGAAATTAATCCGATCAAAGCCCGGTTTTAAATAGGTTAATTTCTTCAGGTCGGGCAGCGCGGCCTTCGGATCCCATTGAGCCTTCAGGTTTCTTTTACCTGCCAAGCCCGAATAAAAAGTACCTGTCAGTGTTTTTCCTTGGATGCGTGCTCGCACTTGCATCAGGTAACTCCCGTCGAAATTGCTTAAAAACAAACTGTCTCCACTGATATTTCCTTGCAAATAGCGGTAATCGCCACTGGTCTTCAAAAATGTCCCTGTGACCTGATTTCCTTTTTGGGTAAAAATTCCGACGCCTGGGCTGTGATTGGTTTCATCGCTCCAAAAATCCGCCATCCATTTTCCTTGCACG
>CANHCG010000111.1 GCA_947459055.1 Cytophagaceae bacterium
GAGACTCCGCGGCAACTAATTCCAGGCGATTGGTTTCCCCTTCTTTAAATTTCAATTGCGCCGCCCGCTTCATTTGAGTGTACATACTATCTTGTTTTTGCAAAAATTTAGCTTGCTGGTTTTGAAACAAAATTTGATAATAATACCATTTGACGCTAGCCTTAACGAGTAATTGGGTTACCTGCAATCGCTTTTCAGCTAGCATTTTTTGCGCGGTCAGTGCACTTACCTGTGCGCGCAATTGCGTGGGCCAAGGGATATTTTGATTCGCAATCACCGTATAATCCTGACTGAAATACGTTTGAGTTTTCCCATATTGAAAATCAAGTGTACTTTTGGGCACCTCCCTACCGGAGGGAATTAAGGCTTCCGCGGTCTGAATTTCCAATTGACCCGTCTGCAACAAGCCATTTTTCTGCATGGCTTCCTGCATACATTGTTCCAAACTTAAGCGCGGAACCGATTGGGCGAAGGAACCAAAACTCATCAACAGCAACAAGATTATCATACCCAAAGATTTAGCCTTCAAGGCCTTTTCTCGACGGCCCATGACGATCGAATACACGACAGGAATCACAACCAAGGTTAAAAAAGTGGCAGTGATTAAACCTCCAATTACCACGGTAGCCAAAGGCCGCTGCACTTCCGCACCTGGCGACTGACTGATTGCCATGGGCAAAAAGCCCAAGGAAGCAACCGCCGCAGTCATAATCACAGGTCGGAATCGTAATTCTAAACCTTTTTTGAGCCGCTCGGAGACGGAAAGTCCTTCGTCGGCCAACTGCTTAAAATACGAAAGCAACACAATCCCATTCAATACCGCCACCCCAAAAAGCGCGATAAAACCAATTCCTGCCGAAACCGAAAAGGGCATATCCCGCAACCACAAGGCCCAAATACCTCCAATCGCCGATAAAGGAATCGCTAAATAAATAATGGCCGCTTCTAAAAAGCTTTGGAAAGTAAAAAAGAGCAGGATAAAAATCAAGGCCAAGGCGATAGGTACCACAAGGGAAAGTCGGGATTTCGCAGCCTGTAAATTTTCGAAGGTTCCCCCATAGGTCACATAATAACCGGCAGGTAGAGTGATTTTATTCTTCATGACTTGTTGGATATCCGCCACCACCGATTCCACATCACGATTCCGGACATTGATTCCAATTGTGATCCGACGGTGCGTATTATCCCTCGAAATTTCCACGGGTGCGTTTTCAAAATCCACCTCAGCCACTTCTTGCAAAGGGATTTGCGAACCATTCGGTAAATCGATGTATAAATCGCGCAGGTTTTGGATGTCGGTCCGATGTGTAGAATCCATGCGCACGACTAAATCAAAGCGCTTTTCACCTTCCATTACAATGCCCGCCGTTTCCCCGGCGAAGGTCATTTTGATGGCCCGGTTTACATTTTGGATGTTTAAGCCATATTGAGCGATTTTGGCCCGATTAAATTTGACGACCAATTGCGGAATCCCGTCAATCTGTTGCACTTTAATATCCCCCACCCCATCAATTTTCCGAATGTAGCGTGCCGCCTCGGTAGCATGTTCAAACAATTCGCCAAGGTCTTCCCCAAAAATTTTAATGGCGATGTCTGATTTCACGCCGGCGATGAGCTCATTGAAACGCATTTGGATCGGTTGGGTAAATTCAAAATTCACCTCCGGAAAGGCATCGAGCGCCCGGTCCATTTTCTCTTCCAATTCTGGCATGTTATTAGCCTGTTTCCACTCCGAGGGTTCTTTTAAAATAATTAGCAGGTCGCAAGAATTAATCCCCATGGGGTCCGTTGGGATTTCAGACGCCCCAATCCTTGAAACGACTTGCTTGATTTCATCGGGAAATTGTTTCAAAAGCAGAGCCTGTGCAGCGGTATTGGCTTTGATACTTTGGGACAAAGAGGCGTTCGTTGGCAAAATCGCCTCTACTGCAAAATCCCCTTCATTCAATTCGGGAATAAATTCACCCCCCAGTGTCGTAAAAAGGCCGATACTTCCGAAAAACAAAAGGACGGAGGCGAGGGCGACCCAACGGCGATGCGAAAGCGCCCAATCCACCATCGGCTTATATCCTCGATACAGCGTTCCCATAATGCGATCCGCGATGGTAATGTCATGACTGATTTTTTTATTCAAGAACAAGGCCGACATCATGGGCACATAGGTCAAGGATAAAATCAAGGCACCTAGAATTGCAAAGCTTACGGTTTGGGCCATCGGTCGGAACATTTTTCCTTCGATGCCTCCAAGGGCCATAATAGGCAAATACACAATTAAAATAATGATTACCCCGAAAGCCGCTGATTTAAAAATAGCTTGGGCCGAAATATTCACTTCCTCATCCATCGCGTGCTGGCTCAAGACCTCGCCCTTTCGATGCGCATGGAGTCGATGAATGATGGACTCGACAATGATGACGGCCCCATCTACGATCAAGCCAAAGTCGATTGCGCCTAAACTCATCAAATTTGCCGACACCCCGAAAATATTCATGAGCGCAAAGGCAAATAACAAACAAAGGGGAATCACCGAAGCCACAATCAAACCCGCCCGAAAATTCCCTAGTAGAAGCACGAGAATAAATACGACGATTAATCCTCCTTCCAATAAGTTCTTTTCGACCGTCGAAATGGATTTTCCAATCAACACGCTGCGGTCCAAAAAGGGCACAATTTTTATTCCTTGCGGCATCGTCTTTTGAATGATGTCCATGCGCTCCTTCACGTCTTTGACAACGTTATTCGCATTCGCCCCCTTCAACAAGAGCATTACAGCCCCCACGACCTCGCCTTTCCCATTCCGGGTCATCGCCCCATAACGCACGGCTTTGCCAAATTGAACCTTCGCAACATCCCTCACCAAAACCGGCAATCCGCCATTACCTCGCTGGCTCACGACTGTGTTTTCGATATCTTCGAGGGAGGTCAACATCCCCTCCGAACGAATGAAATACACATCTGTTCCCTTTTCCAAATAACTACCCCCCGAATTGGAATTATTATTTTCTAAGGCAGCAAATATCTGGTCGATGGATATGTTGGTTGCCCGCAATCGCTCCGGATCGATGGCCACTTCGTATTGTTTCAGGTTACCCCCGAAGGAGCTTACCTCGACGACACCTTTGATCCCGAGCAATTGGCGTTTCACAATCCAATCCTGATAGGTTCTCAAATCTGCCAGCGAATATTGATTTTCAAAAGCCGGATCTACCTCGAGGGTGTATTGAAAAAATTCGCCCAATCCGGTGGTAATGGGAGCCATTTCAGGAATTCCTGCGCCTTTCAAGAGATAAGGTTCGGCGCCTTTGAGTTTTTCAGAAACTTGTTGGCGCGCCACTTCCGTCGCCACCTCATCCTCAAAAACCACTGTAATTATAGAAAGTCCCATCCGGGAAACCGAACGAATATCCTTCACATTTGGGATGGTCCTCAGGGAAATTTCCAGCGGATAAGTGACAAATTTTTCGACCTCTGAGGCGGCCAAGGCGGGCGATTGGGTAATCACTTGAACTTGGTTCGAGGTGATGTCAGGCAAGGCATCGATTGGTAATCGACTAAGGGAAAATCCTCCCCAAGCGATGAGACCGATGACAAAAATACCCACAACGAGTTTGTTGCGTATACTAAATGAAATAATGGAATTGATCATATATCTGTTAATTTATCTAAAAAAATGCAAGGGCAAATTTTAGATCCGAGGCGGCGCGATAAGAATGCGAACTAACGAAAAATGATAGAGATTTTCCCAGCGCGCGGAAAAGCGTCGGTGGGTTTTTAGGACAAATGGAAAAAACAGAATAAACGCTAAAGCAGGGAGGACATAACCCATGGCACCACTAAAATCGATGCTAGGAAGTCCGGGATGTTTGGTCGTTTTGGCGTGTTTGGAATCGGCGGAATAATGAAGCCATAAAAAATCGGCAAAACTAAATTGCCCTTTGGCTTGTAATTTATGATCTTGAAAATGCTTTAAGATTTCGTTGGCCTTAAACGATTGCTCCATGCCGACCTTTGGGATCAGCGCCCCAAAGAAAAAAAGTACGAATAGAAAAAGAGCTAGCGTTTTTTTCATCCCCTAAATGTACAGAAAATTCGAAAATTAAATGGATATTTAGGGGCTCATTTTAAATTTTGAGACAAAACGATTTAAACAAGCGATTATCGTGGATGAAATAAATCTATTGTGGCATCAATTGACCGACTCCGAAACGATCATCCGATCCGGACTTCTCGTCATCACGCTCATCGTATTCGCTGAAAATGGCTTGTTTTTTGCCTTCTTTTTACCCGGGGATTATTTGCTTTTTTTAACGGGGGTTTTTGGAGGAACAGGTGTATTAAAAGAACCCTTATCTACCTTATTGCTTAGTATTTTTAGTGCGGCGGTCATCGGCTCGCTCGTCGGTTATTTACTCGGGCGCTTCTTTGGAAATTCCTTGCAGCGACGGCCCGACAGCATGTTTTTTAAGAAAAAGCACCTAGAATCTACACGGGAATTTTTTGAAAAATATGGCTTTAGTGCCTTAGTGATTAGTCGATTCTTGCCCGTAGTGCGAACCTTTACGCCCATTTTAGCAGGAATCAGTAAAATGTCTTGGTACAGTTTCTTATTCTTAAATGTCCTTGGAGGCGCCTTGTGGGTAGGGATTTTGGTGGCGGGTGGCTATTATTTAGGCCAACAATTCCCCTGGATCATCAATTACGTTCAATACATCATTTTATTCTTTTTAGGAATAACCACATTCACCATCATAAAAGGCTATTTGAAACTAAAGAAAAATGATTGAGCAATTCGCCTATGTCGCTGCATTTTTAGGCGCAGGAATTCTTTTTCTTGGCCTAATTTTATTTACCGCCAAATTGCTGCGGCCCTCCCGACCGAATGTCGAAAAACTCAGCACCTACGAATCCGGCGAGGCACCTGTAGGTAATGCGAATATCCGCTTCAATCCTCGTTTCTATGTCATCGCACTACTTTTTGTGTTGTTCGAAGTGGAATTAATCTTTTTATTTCCGTGGGCGGTTGTATTTGGTAATAAAAGTATTGCGGCAGCGGCACCAGCATGGTCAAGCTATGCGTTGATTGAAATGTTTATTTTTGTTGGCATCCTCGTTTTAGGCCTCGCATTCGCTTGGGTAAAAGGTTATTTGGATTGGGATAAACCTGCGGAAACGCTTCGCGATATCGAAAGTCCAGTGCCTACGAAGGCTTACGAGAAATACTTGCCCAAAAAATAATCCTAAACTTTTTTGCATTCCAATTGTTTCATGGATATGAAAAAATTGTTTTTGCTTACCTGCCTATTGTGTTTGGGTATTACCTTACAGGCCCAACAAAACGGCCGCATATCCGGAAAAATCATCGATCAAAGTACCCAAAAATTCATTCGTGGTGCTAATATAAGTCTCGACGGCAGTGGAAAAGGCGCCCAAAGCGATAGCTTGGGATTCTTTCGAATCAGCCAAGTTCCCCTCAAATCCTACAACCTAAGCGTCAGCATGGTGGGCTACAAAAAAGCCAAACTCTTCAATTTAATTTTGAATGCGGGAAACGAATTATTTGTCAATATTGAGTTAATTCCAGATAACCAAGAATTAAACGAAGTGGTGGTCACCCAAAATCGAAAATCTGCCAAAGTAGCCACGCTCGAATCTCCATTAAGTGTCCAACGCCTCACCACCGAAGAAATCAAAAGTAATCCTGGGGGTAATTTCGACATTAGCAAAGTAATCCAAGCCTTGCCTGGCGTAGGAGGCGGTGCCCAAGGCGGTGGATTCCGAAATGATATCATCATTCGCGGGGGTGGTCCAAATGAAAACGTATACTATTTAGATGGCATTGAAATCCCGGTTTTGAACCATTTTCAAACCCAAGGCAGTAGCGGTGGTCCGCAAGGGATGTTAAATGTTTCTTTCATCGAAGATGTAAAATTAAGCTCCTCGGCCTTTGACGCTAAATATGACAATGCGCTGAGTTCTGTTTTTCAGTTCCGCCAACGCAGTGGAAATCCCAATAAATTTCAAGGAAACGTCCGTCTAAGTGCCACTGAATTCGCGCTGACGACGGAAGGGCCTTTGGCAAAATCCGGTAAAACCACCTTTTTAGCCTCCGCGCGCCGTTCTTATTTACAGTTTCTATTTCAAGCGCTCGATATTCCCATTCGCCCTAATTTTTGGGATTTTCAAACAAAAATTACCCACCAAATCAATGCCAAAACGAGTATTTCTTTCATGGCTTTAGGGGCGATAGACGATTTTAGTTTTTCAACCATCAAAAAAGAAACACCCGAAAAACTGTATATCTACAATTCAAACCCGATCATTAGCCAATGGAATTA
>CANHCG010000112.1 GCA_947459055.1 Cytophagaceae bacterium
ATAACCAGCCATGATCATCCGTGCCACCCAGAAAAATAAAATGTCGGGTCCAGTCACTAAATCGTTAGTCGGGTAATAATACGAAATCTCCTCATTATCCGGATTTTCAATTCCATCAAACACCGAAATAGGCCATAACCAAGATGAAAACCAAGTGTCTAATACATCCGGGTCTTGGGTTAAATCATCTTCGATTAATGCATATAATTGGTATTTGTCCCTGGCTATCCGAAGGGCTTCTTTTTTGTCTTTAGCTACAATGACGGTACCGTCTTCGAGGTAGAAAGCTGGGATTTGTTGGCCCCACCACAACTGCCTTGAGATACACCAATCCCGCACATTTTCCATCCATGAACGATAGGTATTTTTGAATTTAGCCGGATGCAATTGGATGTCATCGTTCATCACATGATCCAAAGCCGGTTTGGCTAATTCCTCCATTTTTAAGAACCATTGCAAGGAAAGCTTCGGCTCGATTACCGCCCCCGTCCGCTCGGAAGTGCCCACGGAAGATTTATATTCTTCTGTGTGGATTAAATAACCTTCTTCGGTCAATTGCTTAACTATTCTGCGTCTTGCATCAAATCGATCCACGCCTACAAAAAGGATCGCCTTTTCGTTTAGGGTTCCATCATCATTCAAAATATCGATGACGGGCAATTTATGTTTCAATCCTAATTCATAGTCATTTAAATCGTGGGCTGGTGTCACTTTGAGACATCCTGTTCCAAAATCCAATGTCACATATTCATCCGGAATGATGCTGATTTCGCGATCGATCAACGGAATACGTACTTTTTTTCCATGTAAATGAAGATAGCGTTCATCGGCTGGATTTACACAAATCGCCGCATCCGCCATAATGGTTTCCGGGCGGGTTGTGGCGATTGTCACATGTCCTGAGCCATCTACTAATGGATATTGAATGTGGTATAATTTTGCTTGAACATCTTTGTGGATTACCTCTTCATCCGACAAGGCCGTTTTACCCTGCGGATCCCAGTTGACCATCCGAACTCCTCGATAGATTAATCCTTTGTTATACAAGCGAACAAAAGTATCGATTACCGCTTGGTACAAAGATGGTTCCATCGTGAAACGAGTCCTATCCCAATCGCATGAAGCCCCTAATTTTTTTAATTGATCCAAGATAATGCCCCCGTATTTGTCTTTCCATTCGAAAGCGTGGGTAAGGAATTCTTCCCGACTAATATCTTTTTTCTCAATGCCTTTTTCCTTCAACATCGCCACCACTTTCGCTTCCGTGGCAATCGACGCATGGTCCGTTCCCGGGACCCAACAAGCCTCTTTGCCTTCCATGCGCGCCTTGCGAATCAGAATATCTTGAATCGTATTGTTCAACATATGCCCCATATGCAACACGCCCGTCACGTTTGGCGGGGGAATGACAATCGAATAGGGTTCTTTGTCCGGATTTGGCTTGGAGGCAAAGACCTTATTTTCCAACCAAAATGCATACCATTTTTGTTCGATTTCTTGCGGCGCGTAATTTTTTTCAATCATGAAGCTTCTGCGAAATGTATCTCGCAAAGATAATTGATTTCATTCAAAGCATGCGGTGGATTTTTAAAACAATTCGATGTAATTTCGGGTTCTGAAGCAAATTAAACGAATGGGATTTACACTTTGGTTGCTAACTTTTTTGGGGATGGAGGGCATGGCTTGGCTCACACACAAGTACATCATGCATGGCTTTATGTGGCGCTGGCATGAATCCCATCATGTACATCACAAAAATCCCTTGGAAAAAAACGATTTATTCTCGGTGGTTTTTGGGATCGCTTCTACGCTAACGATTATTTTAGGCGCTGAAATTCCGGCGCTGTGGCCATTATTCCCGATTGGATTGGGCATTGCCACCTATGGCTTATTTTATTTTATTTTTCATGATATTATCGTGCACCGACGAATCAAAATCAAATACAAAGCCACCAGTCGCTACATGAAACGCATTATGAAGGCTCATTATGTACATCATGAGGTGCATACCAAAGACGGCGCCGAGGCATTTGGTTTTCTTTACGCGCCTAAAAAATTCGAATAAGGCTTAGGAAACGAAACCTACCCCAACGGTCGAATTGGAGAATTCATCAATCAAAATAAAGGCACCATTGGCCGGATTATCTGCATAACGATCCGCATGGATGGCTTGTGCTGTACGCAAAGAAATTCGGCCTATTTCATTTAATTTCAATGAATCCACGTTTTCAGTGGAGGTTTGTGCCACCACATCTAATCGTTCGGTGATTTGTGAAATTTTGGCTTTGGTGATATGAATGCCATGTTGCAATAAGTAGGTTTTCCCAGGGCTGAGGGCTTGGTGGTCGAGCCAACAAACTTGTGCCGAAAAATCTTTCAATTGAGGAGCTTCCACCTCGGATGCTTTAATTAATGTATTTCCGCGCGAGATATCGATATCCGTGCTCAAGGTAATCACGACAGAATCGCCAGCTTCGGCTTTGGAAAGTTTTTGTTCGAATTTTTCAATACTTGCGATGGTGCTTTCTTGACCCGTGGGCAATACCCGAATCTCATCACCCACTTGAAAAGTACCTGAACTAATTTTTCCGGCATATCCTCGGAAATCATGGTAGGCCTCTGTCATGGGCCGTATAACGAACTGAACCGGAAACCGCGCCGCTGCTTTGGACTGTGTTTCGGCAAATTCAAAGGCTTCTAATTCACCTAAAAGCGTGTTTCCTTGGTACCAAGGCATTAGTTCCGCAGGTTGTGTGATATTTTGGCCATAAAGTGACGAGATGGGTAAAAAGCTAATTTCTTGGCCCTCAAAAGTCGTTTGAGCGATTAACTCGGTCAGACTATTTTTAATCGATTCGAAGGTTGATTCTTGGTATTGCACCAAATCCATTTTATTGATGCAAATAATCACTTTCGGAATGCGTAATAAGGAAGCGATAGATAGGTGGCGGGCGGTTTGTTCGACAACGCCTTGTCGTGCATCCACCAAAATCAACGAGACCTTGACATTCGAGGCGCCCGTTACCATGTTTCGGGTATATTCGACATGGCCGGGGGTATCTGCGATGATGTATTTTCTTGTCGGCGTAGAAAAATAAATATGGGCGACGTCGATGGTAATGCCTTGTTCCCGTTCAGCGATTAGCCCGTCGGTCAGTAAGGATAAATCCAAAAAATCCAATCCCTTTCGTTTTGAGGCACTTTCAAGCGCTTCAATTTTGTCTTTGGTGATCGAATTTGTCTCATATAATAATCGGCCGATCAGGGTACTTTTCCCATCATCTACTGAACCGGCGGTGGCTATGCGTAAAATATCCATGTTCTTGTCTCGCTCAAATTAAAAATACCCTTGTTGTTTTCTTTTTTCCATCGCGGCCTCGGATCGTTTGTCATCAATCCGCGCGCCACGTTCGGATATTTCAGCCGAAAGAATTTCTTCGATGATCACGTCGATATCCACGGCGTCCGAAGCCACCGCTGCCGTGCAGGTCATATCACCCACCGTTCTGAAACGGACTGTAGCTTCAAATGGAATTTCGTCTGCCTCTTTGTTAAGGTGTTCAGAATCGGCCCAAAGCATGCCATCGCGTTCGATCACCTGGCGCTGATGGGAAAAATAGATGCTTGGGATTTCCATGTGTTCTTCTTTGATATAGTTCCAAACGTCGAGTTCGGTCCAATTGGAAATCGGAAACACACGGACATTTTCGCCCACGGAAATACGTCCGTTGAGCATATCAAATAATTCTGGTCGTTGGCGTTTCGCATCCCATTGGCCAAAATCGTCGCGCACGGAAAAAATACGTTCTTTGGCACGCGCTTTTTCTTCATCGCGCCGCGCGCCACCGATGCAGGCGTCAAATTTAAATTCTTCGATGGTGTCCAACAAGGTAACTGTTTGAAGGACATTCCGAGAGGCATATTTGCCTGATTCTTCTTTTGCTTTCCCTTGATTGATCGAATCTTGCACATAACGTACGATGAGTTCGGCGCCGGTTTCTTTGGCTAGCCAATCCCGGAATTCAATTGTTTCTGGAAAATTATGACCTGTATCGATATGAACTAAAGGGAAGGGGATTTTTCCTGGAAAAAAGGCTTTTTGAGCTAATCGGACGAGGGTAATGGAATCTTTTCCGCCTGAAAATAGGAGGGCGGGTTTTTCGAATTGCGCGGCTACTTCCCGCATGATGTAGATGGATTCATCTTCCAGTCGGCGCGGGAAATTTCCTATTTTGTCCTGAATGCTTGGTTTTAGGCTACTCATGTTTTTTAATTAGGCGTGTAATCCACATTCTTTTTGGGAATTTTCCCACCACCAACGGCCCGCCCGTGGATGTTCTCCCTCCGCAATGGCCCGCGTGCAAGGTGCGCAACCAATGGATACGAATCCTTTTTTATGCAAGGGATTTTGAGGGATTTTATGTGTGTTTAAATAAGTTTCTAATTCGGCATAAGTCCAATCAATTAAGGGATTGAATTTAAGGATTTTTTTAGTTTCATCCCATTCGAGCATGGGCATCGAAGACCTATTGTCAGATTGTTCTGCACGCAAACCTGTTATCCAAATATGGGCTCCTTCCAATGCGCGATTTAGGGGTTCAATTTTTCGGATAAAGCAACATTCTTTCCGATTTTCTACCGATTGATAGAATGAATTGAAGCCCTTTTGAGCAACTAATTCTTCCGTTTTTTGGGTATTGGGGAAATAAGTTTTTAGGGCTATACCGTATTTTTTGGTTGTTAAATCGATGAGTTCATAGCTCTCTTGAAATTGTCGGCCCGTATCCAAGGTAAAAATTTCAATATTCAATCTTTCCGTGGCAATCGCATGTGTAATCGCTTGATCTTCTTGACCAAAAGAAGTCGAAAATACCATTCGGTCTCCGTCAAAATGCTTTCTGATTTGGCCTAATCGATCGACCAAGGAAAGAGCTTGAAGGGATTTTTCTAGATCTGCTACTTGCATGCTGGGTAATTTTTGACAAAAATACACATTGTCTATTGAATTACTATACTAAGCATTGAAAATTTTATTTTATCAGAAAAGGAAAGAAATAAAACTTTTGTAAATTGAAACTGGTTTAGAAGATATGCGCTCAGGATCGGAAATTTTATTGGAAACATGGGATCAAGGGGATGAGGAATGCTTGGATTTTAAAAATCTGAGGAATTTGGTTCGTCATGGGGAAGGTCAGCGGCTGGAGTTTAAGATGAAGGTGAAGTTTCCTGAAAAAATTATCAAGGAGTTGGTGGCTTTTGCCAATACGGATGGGGGGCATTTGTTTGTGGGGGTGGGTGATGAGGGTCAATTGGAGGGTTTGAAATTTGCCGAAGAGGATCAGTTTTTATTGGAGCGGGCGATTGATAAATATTGTTTTCCAGCTTTTTCGTATCGGGTGTATCCGGTGGTATTGGAAAATGGCCGGAAGGTGTTGGTGTATCAGGTATATGAGAGTGTGGATAAACCACATTTTGTGCAGTTGGAAAATGAAGAGGCGCCCCATTGTTACGTTCGGGTAAAGGATCGGACGGTGCAGGCGAGTAAGGAGATGAAGCAGATTTTGCGGCGGGAGCAACAGGATGGGATTTCTTTTTCGTATGGGGATTCGGAGCGGTGGTTGATGGATTATTTACGGGCGCATGATACGATTACCCTGCAGGAATTTGCAATAAAATTAGGCTTGCCGATGTGGTTGGCTTCGCGAAAATTGGTATTATTGGTATTAACAAAGGTGTTGAAAGTGGAGCCACGGGAATCAGAAGATTTATATTCATTGATATGAGAATCAGTTTAATTTTATTTGTGTTGCTTTTTTTGAGCTGTTCGAAATCTACGGTAGATCCTCAAACGGCGCCTGCGCCACAGGCCTCGGTTCAGGGGTCCTTTGATTTATTGCAGGATAAGTTGCTGACACCGAGTTGTGCGACGGCAGGTTGTCATTTAGCCGTAACTGATGCCTCGTTTGCTCAGCATGGCTTAGTTTTAACCAAAGGACAATCCTATGCTAACCTGATTGGGGTGACACCCAAAAATTCGGTTGCCGTTTCAAATAAGCTATCCCGAGTAAAGAAATTTTCTTCCACAGAAAGTCTACTTTATCATAAATTAAATTGGGACCAAAGTCATCATGTGATGGCAAATTATGGGGCTCCCATGCCATTGGGTGGCAAGCCGGTGAGCAAGGGCCAATTGGATTTTGTCCAAAAATGGATTGAAGCAGGGGCCCCTGACAAAGGCGTGGTGGTGGATGCGAAATTATTGGATGACACGACGCCTAGTTTTACCGAACCTACCGATTTTATAAGCTTGGATCCTCCAGCCAAAGAGGG
>CANHCG010000113.1 GCA_947459055.1 Cytophagaceae bacterium
AAACCGAGTCCAACGACAATTTGCCTCGACCTAGGTCATAAATCAGTCGCGCCTGAAAATCCAATTCAGAACCGTGTTCGCTTTATTGATTATCCAGCATGGAACTTAATCAGTCAAAGTGAAGAACACGGAATTGTGGAAGTGGGAACCCATGAAGAGTTGCCTATAGGCCAAGTAATTCGTATGATTCCCTATCATATTTGCCCAACTGTAGCCCTACACCAATCCCTACAAGTCATTGAAAATGACGCATGTACAGGTGTATGGGAGGTGAAAGCTAGAAATCGGAAAATTAATATTTGATATGTTTCTCATCGATGCTCATTTAGATTTAAGCATGAATGCTCTCGAATGGAATCGAGATTTAAGAGCTAGCATTCATGAAATAAATGATCGGGAAAAAGGTTTAACTGATAAACCAGATCGTGGAAATGCGACAGTTTCCTTGGATGAATTGCGAAAAGGCAATATTGGCTTGGTAGTTGCAACGCAAATTGCCCGCTATGTGGACAAATCATCCATATTACCTGGTTGGAATTCTCCTGAACAAGCATGGGCACAAACGCAGGGTCAATTAGCCTATTACAAAGCCTTAGAAAGAGAAGGTGAATTAAATCCTATTCGTAACCTTCATGAATTGGATGAACATTTAACCTATTGGGAAGCAAGTAAAGAGGCTAAAAAAAAGATAGGATATATCCTGAGTTTAGAAGGCGCGGATTCAATAGTTTCTCTAGAATATTTAGAAATCGCACATGCTTATGGCCTTCGTGCGCTTGGACCTGCCCATTACGGCCCGGGAAGATATGCACAGGGCACGAATGCGACGGGAGGATTAGGCCCTAATGGACGGTCATTATTAGCTAAAATCAACGAATTAAATATCATTTTAGACGCAACCCATTTATGTGATGACAGTTTTTGGGAAGCGATGGAGCATTATGATGGACCTGTGTGGGCGAGTCATCAAAATTGCCGCGCCTTGGTAGATCATAATCGACAATTTACGGATGCGCAGTTCAAAGAACTAATTAGTCGAAATGCGGTCATTGGAATGCCACTCGACGCTTGGATGATGATTCCCAATTGGGTTCGCGGAAAATCTACGCCACAAAATACAGGATTAACCCTAGAACATATGATTGATCATTTAGATCACATATGCCAATTAGCCGGAAATACTAATCATGTAGGCCTTGGAACCGATTTAGATGGGGGATTTGGCCGAGAACAAGCACCAGCTGATCTAGAAACCATCGCTGATTTACAAAAATTGCCTCAAATGCTTTCAAAAAAAGGCTATTCGGACGATGATATTCGAAAATTTAGCCATCAAAATTGGCTAAACTTCTTACATCGAGTATGGGCCTAACCTTTGGGCGGTGGACTGATGGAAGTCCAACCTCCATCGACAATTAAGGTTTGACCTGTCACATGTTTCGCACGATCCGATAGAAAAAACATTACGGCATCCGCTATGTCATCCACCTGTGCTGCAGTACCCATAGGCGTTATTTTTGCCCATTCAGCTTTATAAGCTGCATCTTGCATCGTTCGTTCGGTAATGGTCGCCCCAGGAGAAACGGCATTGATTCGAATTCCAACAGGTGATAGGTCGATGACCAAATTTTGTGCTAATTGATTCAATGCCGCCTTGGTCATCCCATAAGCCGCTAAATCTGGATGCGCCTGATGGCCTGTTACGGAAGAAGTTAATACTATCGAACCTTTAATTCCGGTATTTCGTAAAATTTTCGCGATACATTGGATAAGAAAAAATGTACCTTGTAGATTTACTTGAAGCAAACGCTCCATAGAAGCTGGCTGATATTCCCAAAAATCCCCAAACGTAGTTATTCCAGCATTACAAACACATCCATGTAATGTTCCAGGCGTTTTCTGAATTAAGTCCTTTAATTCGTCTAAAAATTTCGGTGAACTAGCATCTGAAATTAGCGCGGAATGGTTGGAGAATCCTAATTCATGTAATTGCAAAGTAGCTTCATTGACAATGGTATCATCCATGTCATTCCAAATGACATAATGTCCATCTTGAATTAACTGCTTGACAATTTCAAAACCAATTCCCTGGCCTGCTCCTGTAACAACGTACTTTTTCATGAATTAATGCGAATCACGCGAAACAACTGAACCACTTCCGCCTTTTAAGAAATCAAAATCAGCTCCTTCATGTGCCTGATCTACATGGTCTATGAACAATCCCACATAGCCACGAATATGTTTGGCAGCCATAAATGGATTTGCTAGTTTTCTGGCTGCCAATTCCTCCTCAGAAACTTCCCAATTTAATGAGCGATTATCTAAATCTAATGAAATGTAATCTCCATTCTGAACCCAATTTAATGGACCTCCAGCGGCTGATTCGGGGGAAACGTGTAACACAACCGTACCAAATCCCGTACCGCTCATTCGACCGTCCGAAATACGAACCATATCTTTAACGCCCTTTTCCAATAATTTTTTCGGAATACCCATATTTCCAACTTCAGCCATGCCAGGATATCCTTTAGGACCCACATTCTTAAGTACCATCACCGAATTTTCATCGATATCTAATTCTGGCAAATCTATACGTGCATGGTAATCTTCAATATTCTCAAATACAACCGCCTTACCGCGATGTTTAAATAATTCTTTGGAAGCAGCAGAAGGCTTCACAACAGCCCCAAAAGGAGCTAAATTACCTTTAACCACCGCAATACCTGAATCAGGTTTAAATGGCTGATCAAAGCTAGAAATTATAGTATCGTCATAAATAGGTGTGTCGTGAATATTCTCACCTACTGTTTTACCATTGACGGTTATGATATCTTGATGCAAATATTCCTTCATTTGGTTCATCAAAGCTGGCAGACCGCCTGCATAATACAAATCCTCCATGAAATGAACGCCGGATGGCTGAATATTGGCCAGCAAAGGTATTTGACGTGAAAATTCATCAAAATCATCTAGGTTTAATTCCACTCCGATCCGCCCTGCAATCGCTAATAAGTGAATCACAAAATTAGTCGAACCACCTGTTGCCGCATTAACTCGAATCGCATTTTCAAAGGCTGGACGAGTTAACACTTTAGAAAGCGTTAAATTCTCATTGACCATTTCCACAATTCGACGACCCGAATGTTGCGCTAAAACTTTACGACGAACATCTGCCGCAGGAATGGCTGCATTTTGCGGAAGAGAAAGCCCTAAAGCTTCCACCATCGTAGCCATCGTACTTGCAGTACCCATCACTGCACAATGACCCGGTGTACGCGCCATACACGCCTCTGCTTCAATAAATTCTTTTTGGGATAACTCACCTAATTTATATGCCTCAGCAAATCGCCACACATCTGATGTACCAATTTCCTTACCCTTGAATTTTCCTTTCATCATGGGTCCACCTGAAATCACTAAAGTTGGCAAATCCACACTGCATGCGCCCATCACGAGAGAAGGGGTGGTCTTATCACAACCGCACATTAAAACAACTCCATCAATCGGATTCGCCCGGATGGACTCTTCGACATCCATACTAGCCAAATTCCGATATAACATGGCCGTAGGTTTAATCAAGGTTTCACCTAAAGACATCACGGGAAATTCAACGGGAAATCCACCAGCCTCAATCACCCCTTTTTTAACAAATTCCGCTAATTCCCGAAAATGTGCATTGCAGGGTGTTAATTCAGACCAGGTATTACAAATCCCAATAACCGGTTTTCCTTGAAAATAATCATCTGGAATTCCTTGATTTTTCATCCATGCACGGTAAATAAAACCGTCTTTCCCTGTCTTTCCAAACCATTGTTGAGAGCGTAAATCTTGCTTATTCATGTAAATTTTCTGAGTCTAAGGTTTTTGTTAAAATAAAGCTTTGGTCAGGCCCTAAAGAATAATAACATGCTCGAAAGCCATTTCCAAGGTCTGAATATAAATCATTTTTGAATTGAAAAGAACGAACAATCGTAGTTTTTACAAAATATAAGGTATCATTTCCTACATACCCAAATCGTTGGCGTCCCTTCAAAAGAGGAAATGGCAAAGTAATCATGATATTTCCCTTGATCTCATAGGCTTTAATCTCAGTTATCTTCTTTTTAGATTTCGCTTGTAGCCAAAATTCAGGTTGCTGATTCCCGTTCAAATCCGAGCACAATAAATTAACAACCTTCAAATCCTTCCAAGCTCGACGGGTGAGTAGGGCATGTGATTTTTTAATTTCCAAAATACAACTATCGCCCTGATAAAAAACACGCGCATCATAATCATCAATTTGAGCTGATAAGTGAGCATTAGCTGATTTTAACGTATCAAGTTGGGAAGTAGAGCCCAACGAATCAGCAAATTGCTTGACAGTCATTTCTTCTGAAATATCGGGTAATTCAGAATCTGAATCCGCTTCTTCGATTTGATATATCTGCTTAAATACAAATAGTAAGACACCTAAAATACCAACAAAAAGTAGCGTTTTAATGACTTTCATGGATGGTTTGTTGGATGATTCCCAAAGCTTTCTCAAGCAAAGCCCTAGGACATGCAAAATTTAGGCGGATAAAATTCGAACCAAGAAATTGATCTCCTCGTAAGACATGAAGTCCATTTTCGAATAATCGTTGTTGGAAATTTCCATACAATACCTCATCAAACTCAATCCATGCTAAATAGGTGGCCTCCAAAGGCAGCATACGTAGCCCTTTTTGTTGGCAAATAAATGACAAAAGTACCTCATGATTGGCCTTTAAATATGGGAGAAGCATGTCTAACCAAGTAGAGGGCATTGTCCAACTTGTTTCCATTACTTCAATACTATGGCGAGTCAACATCGGAAAAAATCCCAAGGTCGCCGAAATAAATTGTTTACGAATTTCAGGATCTGGGATGATAGCTACGGCTCCACCTAATCCGGCCGTATTATACGTTTTTGAACTAGCAAAAAAACTAATTGAAGGACTTGATTCAATGTATTTTCCGATGCAAATATGTTCTGTTTTTGCTTGAATCCGTAAATCAGCATGAATCTCGTCAGAAATGATCATGCAATTGTATTGTTGGCATAAATCGATAATCCGTTGGATTTCTTCCTCATTAAAAACCGTCCCCCCCGGATTATGCGGATTACAAAACAAAAATACCTTAGGTCCTTTCTTTAGCGCATCTTCAAAGGCAAAAAAATCAAATGTCCATCGCTCATTTTCTTCTATCATTGGGAAGGTAAAGAGGGGTTTATTGACCCAATTGGCAACTAAATGAAAAGGATGATACACAGGAACGGCTGTTAAAATACCACCTTCGGCAAATTGAGCACAAGCCGCCGTAATCCCTGGTACTATACCAGGAATCCAAACCTGCCAATCTAAAGGGGTATCCCAGCCATACGAGTTATTTATTTTTTGCTGCGCCACGATTTTCAATGATTCCGGAACCACCGAATATCCTAAAATTTGATGGTCAGAAATTCGATCAATGCACGCCTTAATTTCATTAGCCACAGGAAAATCCATATCAGCCACGGGCATGGGCAACATATCCCTTCCTTCATAGGAAACATTATCCCATTTAAAACTATTCGTATGACTGCGATTAATTATTTGGTCAAAAAGATAGGGAAGGGACATGCAGATTGGGTCTATAAACTTGAATTCCGATCATTTGAGGATGATTTAAGACATAAGTTGATACATCTTGATCCGAGATGCAAATTACCTTTTTTTCCTGACTTGCATGAAGTAAAAAGGCCTTTCCATGTTGGACCGTAATAAATCCCACATGTTTAAAATCTAAATCGTTGCGTTTAGAAATAAAGGCAACAATATCACCTGATTTCAACTTAGGTAGCAATTGAGCTATCTGTTTACGATCAATAAAATTCATTGGTCTTTTCGAAATGGCTCGCTCCGTCGATTTAATTTGACTCAAATCTATTTTGAAATGCTTTTCAGCCAAATAGGCACTTAAATAATGAATATCTTTTTTCAATACTGACTCATTTGATGTATGAATCTGGGAAATTATTCCCATTTGTTGCCATTTTTCTAAAGCTGAACTCAAATAATGTAACCTTGTTTCATAGCGAATATCATTAAACTTGACATAACGTAACTCAATCAGGCGTTTTTTGTATACAGAATCCAACCCTTTGGATTCATATAGAGCGAACATGTTTTCAATAAATGTCACGCAATCAAAATCCTTCAACGAATAATAAACTTCCTCTGGGTTATCCTTCGAAAGCGCCATATGTGAATAGGGGCGACCGATAAAATATTTGCCTAATTCAACCAGATCTTTCTTAGCATGTGCCTTTTCAATTT
>CANHCG010000114.1 GCA_947459055.1 Cytophagaceae bacterium
AAAGCCCGCTGGAATTTTCTAAACCGCTATCTGAACGCTTTGGTGCCCGCATTTTTGTAAAGCGCGAAGATCTTCAGCGTGTGCGTTCCTATAAAATTCGAGGAGCTTACTATAAATTGTCGAATCTACCCATGGAGTATAGGGCCAAAGGCATCGTGGCCGCATCAGCGGGTAATCATGCCCAAGGGGTTGCATTTGCCTGTGCCCAATTAGGCATTCAAGGATATATTTTCATGCCTGCGACCACGCCACTACAGAAAGTTGAGGCCGTTCGGTTTTTTGGGAAGGATTTTATTCGGATCAAATTAGTCGGCCAAACCTACGACGCTGCCTTCGCGGCCGCGCAGAAATTTTGTGCCCAACAAGGTTCTGTTTTCATTCCTCCCTTCGACGATTATGACATCATCGCCGGGCAGGCCACCGTCGGTTTGGAAATTGCGGCGCAAATGTCCGAACCTTTGGACTATATCTTTTTGGCCATCGGTGGGGGAGGATTAGCCGCCGGAACTTGTTTGAGCCTAGGCGAATTATCACCTGAAACTAAGATTGTCGGTGTGGAACCCGAGGCCGCTGCTTCCATGACCGCGAGTTTAGACGCGGGGCAGGTGATCGAAATAGCTGAAATCGACAAATTCGTCGACGGCGCATCCGTCAAACGCGTAGGAGACAAGACCTTTCCCATTTGTGCAAAAGGCCTGAGCGATGTCGTTCTAATTTCCAAATCCGACGTGTGCCAAACAATGCTCGACCTGTATGACATGGACGCCATGGTCGTAGAACCCGCCGGGGCCTTGTCGGTAGCCGCCTTACATCCCTATGCAGAAAAAATCAAAGGAAAAACGATTGTTTGTATCCTCTCTGGGGGCAATTTCGACCCCAAACGCATTCCCGAAATCAAAATTGCCGCGGCAAAAACACCTTGATTTTATAAATAAATTGATAAAATTTTTATTCGCCTCAAAATTTCATAAATAGATTTTTAATCTAATTAATTTAATTATACAAGATTTATATACTTAAAAATTATATTAATTTAAAAAATTAAAGAATTTTAATCTAAAATTGGGCATGGTCGGAATGCGGAAAAATTGCTTCATAGTATAATAAAAGCTAGATTTGTCAGCTAATTAAGAAACTATACACATGAGTAATCGCATACAGATTTTTGATACAACCTTACGAGATGGGGAACAGGTACCGGGTTGCCAACTGAACCGTGAGGAAAAAATCGAGGTGGCTTTAGAGCTCGAAAAATTAGGGGTTGACATCATCGAAGCTGGTTTTCCGATTTCCTCGCCAGGGGATTTTGCTTCGGTCAAAGCGATTTGCGAGTCGGTGAAAGAGCCGACAATTTGTGCCTTAACTCGGGCCAAAAAAGAAGATATCGATGCGGCGGTGGAGGCTTTGAAGCCTGCCCGTAGACCTCGGATTCATACTGGAATCGGTTCATCCGATGTACACATCAAGCATAAATTTAATTCGACACGCGAGGAAATCATCGAACGCGGTGTTTGGGCAGTGAAATACGCAAAATCGTTCGTTGAAGACGTGGAGTTTTTTGCGGAAGATGCGGGTCGGGCGGATTTAGAATTCCTAGCTAAATTAACCCACGCGGTGATTAAGGCGGGGGCTACAGTCGTGAATTTACCCGATACGACGGGGTATTTATTGCCTCATCAAATGCATCAGCGCATTTCCTATTTATTCGAAAACGTGGATAACATTCATCATGCCACGATTTCGATGCACAACCACAATGATTTGGGATTAGCCACGGCGAATACCATCGCTGGGATTCAGGCAGGGGCACGGCAAGTGGAAGTTACGATCAACGGCATCGGCGAACGGGCCGGAAATACGTCTTTAGAAGAGGTGGCCATGATTTTAAATGTGCACAAAGATTTAGGTTTTACGACCGGAATCCAGCCGAAACATTTGTATCCGACGAGCTGTTTGGTGTCCAATTTAATGGGCATGCCGGTTCAAGCGAATAAAGCGATTATTGGCGCGAATGCCTTTGCGCATTCCTCTGGCATTCATCAGGATGGCTTTTTGAAACATGCCCAAAACTATGAAATCATGAATCCGGAAGACGTGGGTGTTCCTTCGTCGGCGATTTTATTGACTTCCCGTTCGGGTCGGGCGGCGCTTCGTCATCGTTTAAGTTTGTTGGGTTTCGATTTTGAAAAACCAGAATTGGACAAATTGTACACCCGCTTTTTATTGATGGCGGATGATCGCAAAATGATCCATGATGAGGATTTAAAGGAATTAGTTGGCTAAGCGATTATTTCACGCTGCTGGCTAAGGCGATTTTTTCTTTTTCGAGGACCTTCAGGATTTGTAAATTGATTGCCTGTTTGATCTGTTGGAACTTATTAAAATCCTTCGTCGCCACAAAAAGCGTTACCGAAATATCCAAGGAATAGGTACCAAAGCCCTCAAAAACTATTTTGGGGGCTTTTTTCTTGCACAAAGGTTCTTCCAAAATCAGTGCTTCGATCGATGCAAGTGCATTTTCAATCTGAGAAGGTGTAGTCCCAAAATCGCAGGTCAGGGTGAATTTAGCCCGACGATAATCCCTTTCACTTAAATTTTCGAGAGACTGAGAGGTTAGCAAGCGGTTTGGAATCATAATTAAATTCCCATCCGCGCCTCTTAAACGCGTGCTCCGAAAACCGATTTTCTCAATATCTCCTGAAATTCCACCTACCGTAATGCTATCGCCCACCACGAAAGGCAAGTCCAAAAAGATGGTAAACGAGGCAAATAAATTTTCAAGCGTTTCTCTCGCGGCTAAAGCTAAAGCCAAACCTCCTAAGCCTAAACCGGTGATGAGGGCCATGACGTCGACTTGGAATACTTGGCCTAACATGACAAAACCGGAAGCGGTGATAATAAAGACCATGGATAGGTCGTTGAGGAATGGAATGAATTGTTGCTTCGATTTCTGTTCCACACCTTGCCATTTTTCTTGGGCTACTAGAATGGCCACTTTCATTAAGCGAACGATTAACCAAGTAACGGTGTATATGAATGCAATTTCAAAAGCTTTTTCAATGAGGAATAAGAGCCCAAACTCCTTGATGGGTTTGAAATTCCAGGCGGTGGGAACTTGTAAATGTTGGACCGCAAAAAACAAAAAGATCCAAAAAATGAGTAATTCGAAGGGTTTTCGGATGAGTTGGACACAATCCTGGATGGAAATCGATTCATCGGGGATAAAGCGAAAAACGATTTTGGAAAAGGAATTCGAGAAAAAACGCTTTAAGGCGAGTCCGATGAGTAAAATTCCGCCGAAAAGAATTAAATCCATGGCTGAATTTTCCAATAGATATGAATTTTGTAAAGTTTCCATTCCTTAGTTCTTCAAATTTGAACTCAAATATAGCCAATAACTTAGTCGAATGTGAAATAAAATTACGACCTTTGCACACGAAAATGACAGACAGCGCCGATTATTACCCTATGAATTCCAATCGTTTGAAACGTAACGTGTACTTTTTTTTCCTCACGACAATCGGTGTTTTTCTGATTTCTTTTGGAATGCAGGCGCAAACCATTCAAAATTCACCTTTGTCCTACATCGGCATGGGGGAATTATATACACCTGAGGCTGCGACTAATTCGATGATGGGTGGAATCGGTGTTTCGAACTCGAATGGAATTTATACCAATGTCTTAAATCCAGCCTTATTAGCTCGGAACCATTACACGGTTTTCGAAGTCGGCATTCATGGAGAGTCAAAAGCGCTCCAGAATTATCGTCAAAAACAACAAGTTTATGGGGGTAATTATCAGTCTTTGAATTTAACCTTGCCGGCAAATCTTCGTTGGACCATGGCTTTCAGCATTCGACCGCATTCTGCCGTGGAATATACCACACGTTCATACCGCCGTTTAAATGTCTTGGGCCTTGATAGTTTAATTTATGGCTATGAGGGAAAAGGAGGAATTACCAAATTAAGCTTTTCAAATGGCGTTCGTATTGGGAAGGAATTTTACATAGGCTTGGAATCTAGTTTCTTGTTTGGTACCGTGAATCGCAATGTATCGACGCAGAATATGTCCGATGGACAGTATTACAAAATCCAATTAGAAAATTTAAATCGATATTCTGATTTTACCTTCAAAGGGGGCGTGGCCTACCGAAAGGATTTGAAAAATGATATTTTTTTAAACTTGGGGGCAACTATGGATTTATCTTCGAGCATGAGCGCGACGCAATTGCGGCGTTTTGCCATCTTGGATTTGTCAGGTATTAATGTCATTAATTCGGACACCTTAGAAAAAACGACCACGATTCGACAAAATCTTCCGGTGACGCAAGCTTACGGTTTGAGCATCGAAAAAGTAGCTAAATGGATGGTGGGAATTGATTATTCACAGACCGATTGGACCGCAGTAGATAATAATTTAGGGCGTTCAGGAAAATTACCTAAGAGTTCTAAAATTTCCATTGGTGGGGAATATACCCCAGATTTTACCTCCGTTTCGAATTTCATCAAACGCATGACCTATCGGATAGGCTATTCATATACGACCACGCCCTACGATTATTCGGGAAATGGTAAATATGCGGTGGATCAAAACCTAAGTGCCGGAGTTTCCGTTCCTTTACGGAATTTGTCTTATGTAAATATTGCTTACCAAGTGGGTCGACGTGGGCTATTAGCCGACAATGGCCTAGAAGAGCAATACCATCGCATTACGGTAGGATTGACCTTGAGTGATCTTTGGTTTGTGAAACAACGGATTAACTAATTTTCCACATCTCCCATGAGAATCCTAGTTGCATGTGCATGTTTCATAGGGCTCATCGCTTGCCAAGAGCGAGAAAAAAAATCCACAGCTGAATACATAGGTCCTAAATCTGAGTTACGAGGCATCGATATGGTGTATTCGGATTCAGCCCGGGCGGTCTTACGCATGGTATCGGAACAACAAATCACCACCCTCTCGGAAGACCGCGTGTACCCCAAAGAAATGAAACTTTGGTTTTACGATAAATTAGGAAATATCACCTCCCAAATCCGCGGAGATTCTGCCCATTTTTTCAGACAAAGCAATTCCTATAAATTAATGGGGCATGTCGAAATTTTCAACGTCCAAAAGAAGGAAACCCTCAAAACCGATGAATTCACCTGGCTGCCTGAACAAAAACGGGTCTTCACAGAAAAGCCGGTTTCCATTCACACAAGCAAGGAAATCGTGCACGGGGTAGGGCTTGATGCGGCCCAAGATTTCTCTACCTATTCACTTAGGAAAGTGACAAATTCAGTGTTAACGGTGGAAAGCTTACCGACCAATTAAAGTTTCGACTCACATGCTTTCAACGCAAAGCGCGTGGAATCTAAACTGTATATCGTTTTATTCGGCCCCCATTGGTCACGTAAAAAGGTCTGAATTTCCGCTATGTCCAAAGCTTGTAATTTTGTATTTCCAGGCATATAGCCTTTCGTGCCTTTTCTCCCCCATTTAATCAGACAAGTGAGGTCTTCGGTTTTCATACTTTTCCATAAAGCCGCTTGGGATATCGCTGGATAAAGATCCTTGAGTCCACTGCCGTTTTCTTGGTGACAATTCGCGCAATGCGTTTGATACAACACCCGTCCCTCGACCACATATTGCTTATATAAAATTTCTTCCTTGCTTTCACAAGAGGCTAATCCAATCGCCAACAGAATTAATACGCTTATCTTTCTCATTTATTCCCTAATAATTTTTCCATATCCTCAATCAAATGATTTACCTCTTCTTCTTTCGTGCCATCGTAAATCCCACGCACATGTCGATCCTTATCCACTAAAATAAATGCCCCACTGTGCACAAAACCGCCAACCTCGTTCGCATCCTCCTGTGCCGTAACCATGTAACTTTTTTGGCCAATCGTGTAAATTGTTTTCTTATCACCCGTCACGAAATTCCAACGCGGCGCCTCGACATGTAATTTATTTGCATAATCCCTTAGCACAGACACCCGATCAAATTCCGGATCGATGCTGTGGGATAAAATCCGTACCGCATCATTGGCCGCATAGCGCTCATAAATACGCAATAGTTGGGTCTTCATTTTCGGACAAATCGTGGGGCAAGTCGTAAAAAAGAAGTCCGCTACATAGATTTTTCCTTCCATGTCTTTTTCCGTCACCCAGGTCGAATCCTGATTTAAAAAGCGAAAAGCGGGAATTTGATGATACACCGTATCGCCCGAGGTATTCAGGGTTTTAGGACCTAAAAAGGGTAATTCGTTTTTTTCTTGGCAGGCATAAAGGCCCAACAAACTGATCAAAAGCCCCGCAAC
>CANHCG010000115.1 GCA_947459055.1 Cytophagaceae bacterium
GCGATGGGTTTGTTTGGGGCGGGGATTGCGACTTTGTTGGCCCGGATTTTGATGGTAGCTAGTTTGGCATGGTATATTTTTAAGCAGGGTCGGTTTGAGAAGTATTTATCGGGGGGCTCAGTTGATGAAAACTCTTCATCAAAGCTAATTCTTGAAGATGTATCCTCTCTGAATGATAAGCATGCTTTGGATGTTGAGCTTTCTTTGAATGGCGAGCATTCTTTGGATGATGAGTCTTCTGTGATTGATGGACCAGATTTGGATGTTGAGTCTTCATTGATTGACAAGTCTTCCAGTGACTTAGATTATATGTCTAAATCCCCATGGGAGTTAGAGAGGAAAATTTTGACGATAGGGGTTCCTTCGGGGATGCAGGGATTTTTTGAGATTGCGACCTTTGGGATGGCGGTGGTGATGATGGGATGGATTTCGGTATCGGCCCAGGCGGCGCATATTGTGGCGATTAATATGGCTTCTTTGACCTACATGATGGCGACGGGCATCGCGGCGGCGGGGGGGATTTTAGTGGGGACGGATATAGGTGAGCGGAATCGTGAGGGGATTTTCACGTCGGGCAATGCGGCCTTGTTATTGTCCATTGTGTTTATGGGTTTTTGTGCGCTGGTTTTTTATTTTGGTCGGGGAATTTTAGTGCGTGCATATACGGAGGAGCAAGCGGTGATTGACATAGCAGTGACCTTGGTGGTTTGGGGGGCGATTTTTCAGTTATTTGATGGGATTCAGGCGGTTTCGTTGGGTTTATTACGTGGCTTACAAGATGTGAATATCCCAACGGCCATTACGATTTTTTCTTATTGGGGCATTGGAATCCCGATGTCTTATTATGCAGGCATATCGTTGGGAATTGGAGCAGTAGGCATCTGGATAGGCCTCACGGCGAGCTTAGTGTGCTCTTCGATTCTATTATCTTGGCGCTTCTATGCGCGGGCAAAAACGGTAGGTTTGTAACTTACCTTTGGTCTACCTTTGGCAATCCTTCCCGGTTTGCCAAAGGTAAATTGAAAAACCGACATTTAGCCTGAAAAAACTTATAATCTACTTAAGTAACACCTACCTTTGGCAAACCGGGAAGGATTGCCAAAGGTAAAGCGGAATTCCGACTTTAAGCCCTAAAAAACTGATAATTTACGCATGTAATGCACGCTTCGAAGTAGCCGCCAAACAAGCCTCCTTCATCGCCTCCGTGTAGGTCGGATGGGCATGCGACATACGGGCCACATCTTCCGCCGAAGCCCGATATTCCATCGCAACCACCGCCTCCGCAATCATATCCGCCGCGCGCGCACCAATGATATGTACACCTAAAATCTCATCCGTAGCAGCATCGGCCAACACCTTCACTAATCCATCCACATCCATCGACGCCACCGCCCGGCCCAAAGCCTTAAACGGAAACGAACCTTCCTTATAAGCAATACCGGCCGTCTTTAATTCCTGCTCGGTTTTACCCACCGAAGCCACTTCCGGCCAAGTATATACGACACCTGGAATCAAATTATAATTAATATGCGGCTTTTGACCCGCAATCACCTCCGCCACAAAAACTCCCTCTTCTTCCGCTTTATGTGCCAACATCGCCCCGCGTACCACATCTCCTATCGCATAAATGCCCGGAACCGACGTCTGTAACGTATGTTCATCCACCGCAATCCGACCCCGCTCATCCGCCACCAAACCCGCCGCAGCTAAATTCAATCCATCTGTATACGGTCTCCGACCGATACATACTAAACAATAATCTCCTTTGATCTCCACTTCTTTGCCCGCCGCATCCTGCGCCTTCACCGTCACCTCAGACCCCTTCACCGAAGCCGAAGTTACCTTGTGTGAGAAATAAAAATCAGCGCCTAATTTGGCAATCGACTTTTGCAATTCCTTACCCATCGTCTTATCCATCGTCGGTATCATCCCCTCCGCAAATTCCACAAAACTCACCTTAGACCCCAAACGAGCATACACAGAACCCAATTCCGCCCCAATCACTCCCGCACCGATGACAATCAAATGTTTTGGGATTTCTGTCATCTTCAAAGCCTCCGTCGACGTAATAATTCGCTTCTTATCCACCGGAATAAAAGGCAAAATCGTTGGCTTTGAACCCGTCGCAATAATAATATTTTTCGCAGCCAATACCTCTGAACTCCCATCTTCCTTCGTCACCTTCACGGATTTAGCCGAATCAAAAGATCCCAAGCCATGAAAGGTCGTAATCTTATTTTTCTTCATCAAAAAGGAAATCCCCCCATTCATCTTTTCTACCACACCCGATTTCCGCGCAATCATTTGCTTCAAATTAATTTTGGGCTTCGCCACATCGATTCCATGCTCCTGAAAATGATGCACCGCATTGTAATAATGCTCCGAAGAATCCAACAAAGCCTTCGACGGAATACAACCCACATTCAAACATGTTCCTCCCATTACCGCATATTTTTCGATAATAGCAGTTTTGAAACCCAATTGGGCCGCACGGATAGCCGAAACATATCCCCCAGGACCCGAACCAATTACGACAACATCAAATTCTTGCATATAGGCATCTGAAAACGAATAGGCCCTAAGGCCCATTCAAATGAATTAAATATCTAACAATAAACGCGCCGGATCTTCCAATAATTGCTTCACCCGCACCAAGAAACTCACCGATTCCCGACCATCAATAATCCGATGATCATACGATAAAGCCAAATACATAATCGGACGAACCACCACCTGACCATCCACCACCACCGCACGCTCCACAATATTATGCATTCCCAAAATCGCCACCTGAGGCGCATTGATAATCGGCGTCGATAACATCGATCCAAATACCCCCCCATTCGTAATCGTAAACGTTCCCCCACTCATTTCCTCCAAACTCAATTTATTCTCCCGCGCCTTGCCCGCCAAACGAACCACCTCAGATTCAATTCCTGCCAATGACAAATACTCCGCCGAACGTATCACCGGAACCACCAATCCTTTTGGCGCAGACACCGCAATCGAAATATCACAATAGTCATGGTACACAATCTCCTCCCCATCTATCTTCGCATTCACCGAAGGAAACTCCTTCAACGCCACACATACCGCCTTAGTAAAAAAAGACATAAAGCCTAATCCCACCCCATGCTTCTCCTTAAATTTATCTTTGTACTTAGCCCGCAAATCCATCACCGGCTTCATATCTACCTCGTTAAAGGTTGTCAACATCGCCGTTTCATTCTTCACCGCTACCAAACGTCGCGCCACCGTCTTCCGCAACGAACTCATCTTCTCCCGACGAGTAGCCCCTTGAACCACCGCCGAAGCAGCTGCCACTGGAGCCGATGCAGTTGACGACGCAGCCGGAGCAGCAACCGGCTTCGCAGCTGCCAAGGCATCCTCTTTCGTAATTCGTCCACCCACACCTGTTCCCGCTACTTCCGCAGCCGAAACTCCCTTTTCATCTAATATCTTAGCGGCCGCCGGAGACGGATGTCCCGCTGCATAACTCGATTCACCTGAAACCGAAGCCGGAGCCGCGCCTGAACCTGAGCCTGAACCTTCCGCAACCACCGGCGCAGAAACTGCATCCGATACCGCCACTGGCACAGTAGCACCCACCGTAATTTTGGCTAATACCCCTCCAATCGCCACCACAGCACCCGATTCTGCCACAATTTCCAACACACCCGCCGCTTCCGCCGGCAATTCAAATGTCGCCTTATCCGACTCTAACTCACAAATCACTTCATCCAACTTCACCACATCCCCCGTCTTCTTATTCCAAACCGATACCGTCACCTCCGTAATAGACTCTCCAACCGCCGGAACTTTCACCTCAATCACCTGAGTCGCCCCAGTGGAAACAGGTGCAGCCGAAACAGCCACAGGTGGAACCGCCACAGGAGCAGGAGCTGCTGAAGCCGCAGGAGACGAATCCGCGACTTTGACCTCCGCTTGTACACCCCCCACTTCGATTGAACAGATCACAGCCCCAATCGGAAGAACATCTCCCTCTTTGGCCACAATATGTAAAATTCCCTCCGCCTCTGCAGGCAATTCAAAGGTCGCTTTATCCGATTCTAACTCGCATAAAACTTCATCCAGTTTCACATGGTCCCCTTCCTTTTTATTCCAGGTCGCAACTGTCACTTCGGTAATCGATTCGCCCACCGCGGGCACTTTCATGTCTATGGCCATCGTTATTCGGCTTTAATTTATTTGTCAAATGCTTTATTCATCAAAGCCGCCTGCTCTTCTGCATGCACCTTTAAAAATCCTGTCGCCGGTGATGCACTTTTCTTACGTGCCACCAAGCCCTTAAATCGTGCCCAACCAAACTCACGAATCACATAGGACCAATAACCCATGTTCTCCGGTTCCTCTTGAACAAAATACAAATCCGCTTTAGGATATTTGGCTAATTCGATTTCCAACTGCTTCGTTGGCATCGGATGCAACTGCTCCAATCGAATAATCGCCACATCCTTCCGCGTATCTTTTTCCTGACGCTCAGCTAAATCAAAATACACCTTCCCACTACACAATAACACCTTTTTCACCTTCGCCTTGTCCGCATACGAATCCCCAATCACCTCTTGGAACTTACCTTTCGTAAATTCATCCATCTTAGAAACCACCTTCGGATGACGGAAAATCGATTTCGGCGACATCACAACTAAAGGCTTGCGGAAGGCCCAGGTCAACTGACGACGCAAGGCATGAAATATATTCGCTGGTGTCGTCAAATTCGCCACCACCATATTATTCTCCGCAGCTAATTGCAAAAAGCGCTCAGGACGTGCATTCGAATGCTCCGGACCCTGACCCTCATAACCATGCGGCAACAACATCACTAGTCCATTCTGCGTCCCCCATTTCGACTCATGGGAACTCACAAACTGATCAATCATCGTCTGCGCCCCATTCGCAAAATCACCAAACTGCGCCTCCCAAATTACCAAGGCATTCGGATTCGCCAACGCATAGCCAAACTCATAACCCAATACCCCATATTCAGATAGTAAAGAATTATAAATTTGAACCTGCTCCTGCTTGTCTGAAATATGATTTAAAGAACTATAATTTTCATTCGTATTGGCATCATGCAAAACGGCATGTCGGTGAGAAAATGTCCCCCGCTGCACATCTTGACCCGATAAACGAACCGCCTTCCCCTCCACTAAAAGAGAACCGTAGGCCAACAGCTCCGCCGTCGCCCAATTCAATTCCCCTTTCTCAAAAAATACCTTACGATCCGCAATCACTTTTTCTATTTGCTTCAAGGCCACAAAACCCTTCGGCAATGTGGTCATCGCCTTCGCTACCTGATCCACCACCGACTTCGCAATCGCCGTTTTTGGCGATTGATCAAAATCCGTTTCGTTCGAATAACGTAACTCAGACCACGCATTATCTAATTTCAAAGGCACATAAGGAGGACGTACTTTTTGTTTCACCAAATCCAAGCGCGCTTGCAACTCCGCCTTAAACTCAGCATCCATTTGCTCTGCTAATTTCGCCTCAATCTCCCCTTGCTTGATTAATTTTTGAATATAAATCTCCCTTGGATTCGGATGATTGGCAATATTTGCATACAAAGTCGGCTGCGTAAAACGCGGTTCATCTGACTCATTATGGCCATTTCTCCGGTAACAAACCATATCCACAAACACATCCCGACCAAACTCCTGACGGAACTCCGCCGCGATCCGCGATACAAATACCACCGCCTCTGGATCATCTCCATTCACGTGAAAGACCGGCGCATCGATAATCTTCGCCACATCGGTACAATATATCGCTGACCGCGCATCTTCGAAATCCGTGGTAAAACCTACTTGATTATTAATCACAAAATGTATCGTACCACCCGTCGAATAACCCTTCAACTTTGCCATTTGCGTCACCTCATACACAATCCCTTGACCAGCCACCGCCGCATCGCCATGAATTAAAATCGGCAATACTTTGGAGTAATCACCCGCATAATGCGCATCGGCACTTGCCCGACAAAAACCCTCCACCAAGGGATTTACCGCCTCCAAATGGGAAGGATTAGGCGCTAATTTCAACGAAATTTCATTTCCGTTCGGCGAAATATGTTTGGACGAATAGCCCAAATGGTATTTCACATCCCCATCTCCATGAATTTCATTAGGCACATTTCCCTCGAAACCATCAAAAATGGATTCATATGATTTGTGCATAATATTCGCTAAGACATTCAATCGACCCCGGTGCGCCATCCCAATCATCGCCTCCTGCACCCCTAAATCCGCCGATTTATTAATAATTGCA
>CANHCG010000116.1 GCA_947459055.1 Cytophagaceae bacterium
ATAATACCCCATTTTAAGGCTATGACCGTTGGCGACAATCGATTTTCTTCTGAAATTCCCATCGTTTTATTGTTTAAAATATAGTGAAATCAATAAATTAGGTAAAAAGGCCAACGCGATTTTTTGAGATATCTCATCCTTCGCAATGCTTCCTGGTGAAATGCCATTAATTCCTTCTAATAAATTTTTATAATACTCAATTCCTTCCTGTTCAATAATTTTAGCTTTATAAACCTGTAATTCACTGATGCTTAATTGTATATACTCATTCAAAACCCCTTGCCCAATCTCCATTTGGTAAAAATAATACAATGCAGCCCCACTAAAAATAGCCACACACAGTACAAAGAGGTATTGAAACAAAAACAATTTTAAAAAATGTACTGAGTGTCCAGCATTAAATTTCTTAACTAATAGATACTGAAAAACCAAGATAATCACATAACTAGGTGCTTTCTTTCCACCTAGCGGAATTATACCACCTAGATAAAGAAAAAAGCAATAAAGCCCCATTAAAAAAACAGCCAACACACTAGCTCCTACCCAAACAGGCCATTTAGCCAATAAATCCCTCATAAATATTACATTGAATAAACTATGTTTTCCCCATGCATTACATGAAGAATTCGTTCAGTGAATGTTTCACCCAAAAACACTGAATTTTTAGATTTACCTGCGATATCAGTTACTTGATAAGCATAAGAATCTACTTCTTGAAACAGGATACCTTTGACTATCTCACCAACTCCCAATTGAGAAGATTTAATTCCAGCCAATTTGGCCGGATTAGCCGATATATATCGATCCCAATTAGCAATTTTCTTAGCTTGTGCTTGTTTCTTCCACATTAAAACCAAGGTTTCTAAACCAATCGTTCCAAAAGACGCATGATCAAATTCAAGTTCCTTCGCTTCCTGCTCATGTGGACAATGATCCGAAACCACGGCATCAATCGTTCCATCTGCAATCCCCTTCCATAAGCCAGACAAATCTTTATCCGATCTAAACGGTGGATTCACTTTTTTCAAGGTATCAAATCCTGAAACCGCTTCCTCCGTATAAACCAACGAATGAATGGCCACATCTGCGCTAACAGGAAGTCCCTTCTTCTTTGCTTGTCGGATTAATTCAACCGAATTAGTCGAGGAAAGACAAGAAAAATGAAGACGGAAATCAGCATGCGTATGACCAAAAGAATTACTTAATACATAGTCTAACAAGTCTAAATCCCGTTTAATACTCAAAGTCTCTGACAAAACAGGTATTCCTTTTAAGCCCAATAGAGTACTTTGTAAACCCTCATGTACTTGGCCGTACAAGGATAAACCCGACGTATCAGGTCTGGAAACTAAAGTAACCGGCAAGGTTTGAAGATATTGAAGACTTTTCGCCATTAAATCCACAGATTGAAGACTTCCATCCCCATGCGAAAACCAAGTTGCACCGGCCCGATGCAAATCAAACAAATCACTAAAATTCTCCCCTTTATTATCAATCGATAAAGGAGCCATTGGATGAAAATGAATACCAAATTCAGCTGATTTAGATCGAATCAACTGAATAGCCTCCGGTTGCTGAGGTACAGGATTACCCGTTGGTAATAATAACACATCCAACACACCGCCCTTTTTTGCAGCTGCCGTTAAGCTATGCCAATCTTCCCGAAACTCACCACCTGGCAAGGTATGATGTACCCGTAAATCCACCACGGCAGGTGCCCAGGATAAACCCTTTTGTTCAATTCGTAAATCTGATTTCGCCTCAATCGAAGGAGCGATTTGAATCCACCGACCGTTTTCGGCTAACATGTCCACCCGCTGGTTGTAAAACTCAGACTGGCTATCCTGTACAAGAATTGACTTTAATAAGATACGCATGCCTTTTTTATTCTAAAAAAAAACCCTGTTTAACAGGGTTTGTAAATCAATGTCCGACAAATGATTGATAGGTTGTTACGTCCATCAATTGGCCTAAATCAGCCACCTCATTCAGTTTAAGTTTCACAATCCAACCTTCACCATATGGATCCGTATTGATCAATTCTGGGCTGTTGTTCAATGCTGTATTAAATTCCACTACCTCCGCTCCCACTGGGATAAATAAATCCGATACTGTTTTAACTGCCTCAACCGTTCCAAAAACACCGTCCTTAGCAATACTTTTCCCAACCGTCTCCACCTCCACAAACACAATATCCCCTAATTCACTTTGCGCAAAATCCGTAATTCCCACCACCGCTAAATCACCCTCCATCTTTATCCACTCGTGCTCCTGTGTGTATTTTAAATCTGCTGGAAAATTCATATCTGTTATTTTTTGCTTGCAAAGGTCACGAAATTCATGATTTATTGCAAACTATTTTAATCAATTAATTGATTTATTCACTTAAACTATATCGAATTTGGAAACCTCCTGCCACCGTCGACCGATAAAACGAATTGGAAACCAAGGGATTATTAAACATTTTGTCAAAATAAGCTGTCACTGATAATTTATCACTGACTGCATACGAAACCTGTGGCCTAAATTGGAAATTATAAAAACCTTGTGTCACCACCGTTTCCGCGTCCAATTTACGTTGCAAAGTCTGCGTATCCCGAATCGTCAAATTACAATTGAATCTGAAATCATTCGGTAATCGAACTCGACGACCATTAATCTTAAATGGAATCAACATATTCGCCTTCGTAAACCCAATCGAGAAAGTTAAATCTTTATTCGACAATTCAGCCACTTGTGAATTTGATAAATTCAAGCCCACATTTCGATCCTGATTATATTCCAAACGCAAGGAAACACGGCTTTTTGTTATCGCATTAATTCCAATCAACGGTGAAAAACGCTCCGAAAAGGAAATCGTACTCATCACATACACAGGGATCAACGCATTTGTTTTTTCGTCAAATCGACTCGACAAAGGATACAATAAACTCGTTAATGTCAAGTTTAAATAATCATTTTCCAATTGGCCATATTCCAAAGAAGACACAAAATTCCCCACCGAATAAGTACTCGAATACATATGATTAATCGTAAAGGATGAAAATTTCTTGCCAATCCATGGCATCAAATTCATGCCATTATAATCTACTTTCCAATTAGGCAATGGAATCGAATAAAAAGGTGAATACTTCACATCAGAAGCCGCCACACCTGAATAGGCAGCAAAAAAGGAAGGAATCAACACATCCTGTGAATTCACATTGTACAAACCTCCTTCCGCAGTTTGAGTTTTATTAAGGCGTTTCAACAACACATCTCGGTTTGACCGAAACTCCTCAAACACCACCGCAGGATCTTTGAATGCTGTCATAAATGATAAAAAGGACATCGAATAATTTCCTGAACGCAAAGGACTTTGGGATTTAAATGGCCCATTGGTAACGCTAGGTCTAAAAAATTCTTGGTAATTATCCCCTTTATTATAATTTCCTTCGACTTGAATCCGTAAGTCCTTATTGGGCTCCAACTGGGTGATATACGAAAACTTCTCCTGCTTAATCTGTGTAAAAGGTATGTTTTGGACTATACTTTTGGATAACCAACCATTTTGTGCCGCTGTAAATCGTACCTGATCCGATTGTCCTCCCGAAATAAAATCAAAGCCCGGTGCCCCTGAATTGGCATTCATACCCAATAATCCTGGATTAGGTAAAAATCCAGGCAACGTAGTCGATTCATTGATCGAATAATTCACTTGAATTCCTCGCAAGGTAAGCAACAAGCGGGTCAATGACTTCAGCGCAGATTTAGGTGCAATTAATATCTCTTCCTCATCACCTGGATTTCTAGCTACGTTTTTTCCCTGTGGTGTCGCTGAATTCGCCCATCGCAAAGCCTTAATTCGATTATACAAGGCCACAAAATCGACTTTCCCATTCAAACCTCGCTCCCGCGTATTCTTAATAATATTTCCAAAAGGTAAATCCAATGAATCACGTATATCAAACGAATTAGCAAAATACGTATAGCCGATCCGATGCGTATAATCGGCATTTACCCAATCGGTCAATGGTAATTTTTGTAGGGGCAATCGCCAAATCAATCCGGCTTGTTGGTCGAAATTCTTCGCCCGTCCCAAGGAACGAATATTCCTCATGACAGAATCTTTCTTTGCCTGTGTATCTAAATCCCCAAAAGGCTCATCGATAATCGAATTGACCAACGTATTATAGTTCAACAATACCGATTTCGTCAAATTCCAATTCAACGCATATTGTCGATTAAAAAACCAATACTTCTCAAACTGAGGCGCCACCCCAGCCGTCGTTAATTCACCATTTCGCAATTGTGTCTTCACAAAACTCCGATCCATTTCCGCACGAACCGTTATCGAACTAGGAATTAAGTTAACATTGAAATCCTTCAATAAACCAAGCCATGGTGTGTTCATCCCCGCTTTCGAAAAGGGTTCCCAAAAAATAGAATTAGCTGAATAAGAATAAAGAATACTTCCCCGCTGACTTAATTGGGCAAAACTTTGAATCAATGTACTCGAGCGAATCATCTCAGAATAAGCATAGGAGAATGAAAAATTCGACAAATCCCACACATAGGCATGTTTGGCTAACGCACTTCGAATCTTCCGAACATTCGTAAAATTAAATCCACGTCGTTCCGTATTGTCTTGCACCAGGTTTAGGTAATTCTGCTTTTCGGCCTCGGAACCAGCAAGTCGGTAGGAATTCGTCAGAAATATATCGGGATCCAAGGGGTCAAATTGTGGGCTTATATTCCTTCGATCATACGAAATGTAAAATGGAATACGGAAATTCCAGTTCGCCGGCAAAAACTTCTCCAAATTCAAATTCGCCGTCAAAGCAAACTCATACATATTATCGCGTGAACGCTCAGATATCTTCGATTGAACCCCGCCAAAGCCATAGTTTTTAAAACTACCATTCATGGTCACTTGGCCAATATCAGCTAATTTAATCCCTAATTTACCCACGGCGGCCTCTCCAGAAGTCTGATCAAAACCAGAGGCACGCAACTCATTCACCCAAACACAAAACGAATGATTAACCATATCCCGATTTCGAACCCCTATCATCATAGTCATCGTGGCACTTTGATCCGGCCGCCCCATCACGGTAATTCGATATTTTTTACCAGTAGAACTGATCATATCCATCGTGAAGCGGTTATTTAAGGAGCCATTTTTTTGATCACGCGCAATCTTAACTTGCTTCATTAACTCAAACTCAATGTCAAACTCATTTTCCAAAGGCCAAATTTCCGTATCCAAACTTTGTCCTTTTTGTGTCTGCGTCAAACCGATATTTTCAACTTCATAATAATTATCCGTCAAATCTGTACCTAATCGCAAAAATGTCGAAACCTTACCTGTAACCAATTCCGAACTTTGCAAGGAAACAAACATGCGTAATCGTTTGTAATTGATAAAATCAAACATGGTGTTCTTAAACACTCCTCGCGCATCCCCAGGACGTAAATCATCGACACAAAGACTCATCGATTGTTCATTCAATCGCGCATTATTAATCGTCGTAATATCCTGATCACGGACAAAACCTGGTGGAACAACATAAGGAATCGAATTCCCTTTAGCAGCAGGCCCATTTTCCTCAATATTCACACTCGATACACGAAATTTAGCATCATATGGTTCAGGAAAATCTTGTCCACTTTTCTTATCCAAATCACCAATGAATTTCCGATAGGAATAGCCTGACAACTGCAATTGTGCAAACCTTAACACCACCGGATCCGCAAAATCCTGTAACAACATCCTAAAAAAGCGAATCGATTTAAAACTATTGATTTCACCACTCGTCGTATAGTTCTTTTTATCCTTAATTGGAATACGGAACAAATACCAATCCACCCCACCTTCATTCACCTTGTCGACCACAAATCCTTGCCCAACAGATAATTGCCCAGGTTTTAAATCAACCTTATATTCATAATAAGCCTCAACCTCATTAACTGTATTGTCATTATTCAAATCCTCCCGATCGGGCATCATACTATTCGCTTCTGTAATCGTGGTGTTTGTTGGGTTCTCCGTACTCGGCGAGTTATTTTCTAAACCCATAAAATTTTTATAGCGCTCAACCACACTCTTGGTTTGACTAAATTTATCACTCAAATAATGAACAAAATCATCTCCTGCCGGGTCATTTTTAATCGCTGTCAAGGCATTACTGTTCGTCACTTTTCCTGATATTTGAGATACGTATTCCTTAAAATACGTTTGCTCACTTAACCCATTGGCATCAGCGTTCGTAT
>CANHCG010000117.1 GCA_947459055.1 Cytophagaceae bacterium
ACTGAATCAGCTCGTGAAAACTCAAATACCCCCAACCAAAACCCAAAATTAAAATCGCATTCGAAATCCGTAAATACAATTCCCGAATGATCGCCGGCACCACAATCCGCAAATGCACCCGCGCATACGATTCCAACACCGTCATGTATAAATAGCTGGCCGTTAGTGGAATGATATAATAAAAATAAGCGGGTAATAAAGGCGAGTTTTCTGAATAAATTCGATCAAAAACCTGATGGAGTGCCAGATAACCTAACACAAATAAACTCAAGCCAAACAGCGGCGCGAGCAGTAAAAAGCCAAAAAACCCATTGTGGCCCTTTTCTGGATTATCGAAATGCGGAAAAAATCGCACAGCAATATGTGGAATGCCTAATTGGGTGAAGGATGCAAAAATAAGGGGAATACTGACCAAAGCGCCGGCGATGAGGCCCACTTGCGCCTGGGAAAGAAATTGGTTGTATAAAAAAATGACATTGAAGGTGCCAATCGCCGTACCCAAATAGGTGACAAGGGAAGCTTTTGCGCTTTGACGAATGACGATACCCATAGTTGTGTTTGGTGTATTTTACAAAAATACACATTTGGTCGGCAATGGGATGGAATTAGAGGAGACTTTTTAGTTTTTGTGCTTGTGAGGCTAGTTCATAATGCGCCAACATATGCTTGCGCGCCGCCTGCCCCATCTTTTCTCGCAACTCTACATTTTCTGCCAAGCGAATCAGCGCCTGCCCCATAGCTTTGACGTCATGTTCATCCACCAAAATTCCCGTTTCTCCATTCACCACTGCCTCAGGAATTCCCGCATGTTTGGTTGATACAATCGGAAGTGCACAGGCGGAGGCTTCTAAAATCGAATTGGGTGTCCCTTCTGAATCACCGGAAGGAGTTAGGACGGAATGTTGGATGAACGCATCCGCTTGTTGGAGGGCATCGAGTATGGTTTCGGGATTTTGTTGGCCTCGAAAAATCACCGATTTTTCCAAGCCATGCTTTTGCACATATTGCTTGGCGGCTTCCCATAATTCTCCATCGCCGATCATGGTGAATGTGGCCTCTGGAAATGCATTTAATAGTATTTCAAAGGATTGAATACTCGCTATGGGCGCTTTTTTCGCCGTGAATCGACCAACGGAAATCAGCCTAAATTCTTTAGATGATTTTTTTTCGGGGGCGGGTTGAAATTTTTCAAGGTCCACGCCGTAGGGTACGATGTGTAAATTTGTTAAAGGTCCACAAACTGATTCGATGTCTCTTTTCATGACTTGAGATACGGCGATGATGGCTTTGGCTTGTTGAGCCATCCGTTTGTACAATAAGCCATATGCCTGGATCGTCTTTTTTTCACTCGCATCAAAACCATGAAAATGCACAGAAAATGGGATATTCGTCTCAGCGCAGGCCTGCATGACATTCGAGCCCAAAGGTCCATAATTCGCGAGTACCGCCTCGATCTGGTTTTTCTGCAGGTATTTTTTCAGAAAATAAGTATAGATTTTCTGATAGGTCGCAGGAAACAAATTTCGTAAGGTACCTCGAACCGGTAAAAGGCTTAACGGAAATGGATACAGGGAACCGCCGCTGAAGAAGCGGGTGGGTTGCCAACCTTCATATAGCACCGCAAAGGGGTTCAATTGCTTGATCTGCTGATCAATGAATGTCTCAGAATAAGAAAAGAAATTCGACCGGGCGATGAGTAATTTCATTTATTTTTTAGCAACCAAGATGAAGGTACAGGCATCTTGGTTTCGAGTTTTGGCTAAGGTTATTTTATCGAAAAAGATAATCAATGGCTGCATGATCATTGCCCAAATGAAACGCAAGGGTTGAGGAATTTTAAATAAAATACCATCTTGGAAGAGTTGAAGCCCCATGGCCGAGCGACCTAAAATTCCTTCAAAATACACCACTTCGAACCCCGCTTCTTTTACTATTTTTTGTAAACCGGTGGAAGTCCAGCGCCAATAGTCCGTCGGGTCCGGATGAAACATCCAATAGCCATGCGTCGAAAGAATTAATTTGCCACCGGGTTGTAAGATTCGATAGGCTTCTTGCAAATATTGCGTAGGATTTTCCACATGTTCGAGCACTTGGGTCGAAAGGACAAAACCCACACTTTCGTCGGGCATATCGATTTGTCCTTCGGGATTGATCGTTACATCGGCTTTAGTATTGAGGGCTAAATCGAGGCCGATGTATTGTTCGACAAATGGATCGAATAAAGGCTGGTAGGGTTTATTGCCACAACCATAATCCGCAAGTAATTGATGCGGGGCATTTTTGACGAAGAGGTTGATGACCTTTTCGAGTTGTCGGCGCAATTCATGTAGGTAATAATACCGCGCGGACATGCGTCCCCAGATTTTGGGATAAAGTCGTTCGATTCCTGCTTCTCTGCTTTCCATAGGTTTATTGGCCTGTTATTCGACTAAATTCGATTAATGAGTTTTTGTATTCCAAATATTCCTTAGCCACTTGCGTATATTTGCGCGCTTTGGCAGTTTCTCCATTTTTTTGGGCAATTCGAATGAGTCCTAAATACGAAAGACCACGAATGTCCTTTGTGAATCGTTCTTCCCACGGGTAACTTAAGGATTTCAAATATAAGGATTCTGCGGCATTTAGGTTTCGGTTTTCAAATTCTTCCCGCATGGCCCGCAAGGTCATGGCGCTACCGATGAAATAGGGGGATTTTGATTTTTCCAATTGCGCACAAAATAAATCGGCCCCCTCAAAGTTTCCAGTAAGACTTAATAATTCTGCCCGCTGCAGGATGTACCAATAATTATTGGGGTGAGCTTTGATCAATTCCAAACTAAATGGAAGGGCTTTGGCTGGTGTACCTTCGTATTTATTATAAATGTATCCAAGGTAAAATAGGGATTCATTTTTCACAAAAACAGCTTTTTTCGTGCCTGCTTCAAGGTAAGAAAGTCCCAATTTTTTATTGCCATCTTCAAAAAACCACATAAGGGGTTTAATGATGGGATGAATTTCGGGATAGGAGATGCGGTAATATTTGTAAATGCCAGAGGCGTAATAAAATTCGGCTTGGTTTTCAGTGTTTTTTAAACCGATTTTCATGAACGAATAAGCCTTTTTTGCGTAGCTAACGGCTTTGAAAAAATTTTGGTTATCGGCTTCGTAGCCAGCTAAAAACCCAAGGGAAGCGGCACAAAAAAAGGCAGCTTCTAAATCCTGTTCGTTTTTGGAATAGAGGTGGAATGAAAGGGAATATGACTTTTCGAGCAGTTGGACGTATTGTTTCCCGATCGCCGCATGGTCCTTCATGGGAAAGTATTGTTGTTCCAGTTGCATCGCCGCTAGCAAAAAGCCTACAGGATGTTTGGGGTATTTGCTGCGCAAGGTGGAAAATTGTTGGCTTGCCTCTTTAAATTCATAAGAATACAAATGGTCTAAACCGGTGGTGATGGCATGTTTAGCTTGGGTGTCTTGTAGCAATTGCCCGAAAAAAGAAAAGGGCAACAAAACAAAAAACAAGAAAAAAATCCGAGTCATCCACATAAAATTGAATTGCAAAAATAGGCAAGCCCTGTGGTTTTTGGGTCTAATTTTTTACATTTGTTTAATTCTTTTTTTCATTCGCCTTTCATGATTTCATATCAAACATTTACGTTGGCCAATGGCCTCCAAGTTATCGTTCACGAAGACCCTAGCACCACCTTAGCCGTCATGGATGTCATTTATGATGTGGGGTCACGGGATGAGGATCCGGGACGGACGGGTTTTGCGCATTTGTTTGAGCATTTGATGTTTGGTGGTTCGGCGAATATTCCGAATTACGATGCGCCTTTGCAACAGGTCGGTGGGGAAAACAATGCCTTTACTACCCCCGATTTAACCAATTATTACATTTCTGTTCCCTATCAAAATATCGAAACGGCATTTTGGTTGGAATCGGATCGGATGATGCAACTGGCCTTTAATCCGCAGTCCTTGGAAGTCCAACGAAAAGTAGTCATCGAAGAATTCAAACAACGCTATTTAAATCAACCTTATGGCGATGTGTGGTTAAAATTTCGTCCATTGATTTACGAGAAACATCCCTATCGCTGGCCGACGATCGGTGCTGAAATCAAGCACATCGAGGAGGCGGAGATGGAAGATGTCAAAGCGTTTTTTAATCGGTATTATGTGCCCAGCAACGCCATTTTAGTGGTGGCAGGTAAAGTAAGCTTTGATCAGGTAAAAACCTTGGCTGAAAAATGGTTTGGCCCGATTCCGGGAGGGGAAAAACCGGTACGAGAATTGCCGGTGGAGCCTGTTCAAACCGTTGATCGCCGAATGGAAATCGAAGCCCAAGTGCCTTCAAACCGAATTTACAAAGCTTACCCTGTCGTAGGTAGGTATGCAGATGGATTTCATGCGGTGGATTTAATGGCCGATTTAATGGGTCGAAATGAGTCTTCTTTCCTATATGATAAATTAGTGCAAAATACTCGTGTATTTGATTCGATTTCTGCTTCACAAACGGGTTCTACGGATCCGGGTTTGTTGATAATTTCGGGCCAAGTATCAGATGGAATTGCCGTGGAACAAGCAGAAAAAGCGTTGGATGAAGCGATTGGGCAATTTGTAGCACATGAATTTGCGGAGGAGGATTTGCAAAGGGTGAAGAATCAGGGCGAGGCGAGTTTGGTTTTTGGGGAGGTGGAAGTGTTAAATCGGGCGATGAATTTAGCGATGGCGGCCAATGTGGGGCGTGTGAATTATGTGAACGAGGAGGCGGAGATGATTGGCCGAGTGACAATGGACGAGGTGAATTTTTGGGCGAAGAAAATTTTTGTTGACGGAAAATCTAATACCTTGTTGTATAAAAAAAGTTAAGATGAAAATACGGGTAGGTCAAGGATACGATGTGCATCAATGGGTTTCAGGTCGTCCCTGTGTGTTGGGGGGGATTGAGATTCCATCGGACAAGGGTCCCATGGGTCATTCGGATGCGGATGTGGTGTGCCATGTGCTTTGTGAGGCCTTGTTAGGCGCGGCGAATATGCGGAATATCGGCTTTCATTTTTCGGATAAGGATCCGCAATGGAAAGGTGTGGCAAGTACGAAATTATTAGCGCGTGTGATGGAGATGTTGCGCGAAGCGGGATGGGAATTAGGAAATGCAGATGTGACGGTGGTCTTAGATCAGCCCAAATTAAATGCCCATATTCCTGCGATGAAGGAAAATTTAGCCCAGGTGATGGGGGTCGAGGTGGATCAAATTTCCATTAAAGCGACGACATCCGAGGGTATTGGCTTTGTGGGAAGAGGCGAAGGTATTTCGGCAATGGCCGTGGCCTTAATTCAAAAAATGGCATGAAACCGATAGCAATCGATTTAGAAAAAGAGCGATTAGAGATCTTAAAAAGATATCGAAAGCTTTTGCGTACGGCCAAACCTTACCTAAAAGATGACGATGCCAAACAAATCAAAAAGGCATTTTTGTTATCCGCCGACGCGCACAAAGATATGCGTCGAAAATCTGGTGAGCCTTATATTTATCACCCGCTCGCAGTAGCTCAAATTTGTGTGGAGGAGATTGGTTTGGGTACGACGTCCATTATTTCGGCTTTGATGCATGATGTGGTGGAGGATACAAATACGACTTTGTTGGATATCGAAAAGGAGTTTGGTCCTAAGATTGCCTCGATTATTGATGGCCTAACGAAGATTGCTGGGACTTTTGAGTATGGGACATCCCAACAAGCAGAGAATTTCCGCAAGATGTTGTTAACGCTTTCGGATGACATTCGAGTGATTTTGATCAAATTGGCCGATCGCCTCCATAATATGCGGACCTTGAGTTCGATGGCGAAGGAGAAGCAATTGAAAATCGCATCTGAGACGATTTATTTATATGCGCCTTTGGCCCATCGCCTAGGCTTGAATGCGATAAAAACCGAGTTAGAGGATTTAGGTTTAAAGTACACGGAGCCGGAGGCTTTCCGGGAGATTGCGCATAAATTGATGGAGAATAAGCGCAATCGGGAGAGTTTTGTTGAACATTTTATTCGGCCGATTAAAAAATCATTAGATGAACGTGGCTTAACCTATACCATTAAAGGTCGACCCAAATCCATTTATTCGATTTATAACAAATTAAAAAAAGGAAATACTGCCTTTGATAAAATTTATGATTTGTTTGCGGTACGGGTGGTGTTGGATGTGCCTTTGGAACGGGAGAAATCCGATTGCTGGGAGGTATATAGCATCGTG
>CANHCG010000118.1 GCA_947459055.1 Cytophagaceae bacterium
AGGCTTTTCATGTGTATTCGATTGAGTGGACGCCCAAAACGATTCAAGCGTTTATTGATGGGAAACAATATTTTTACTTCGAGAATTCGGGGAAGGGTTGGCAAGAATGGCCCTTTGACAAGAAACAGCATGTGTTGATTAATTTGGCCGTAGGGGGTAACTGGGGCGGCCAAAAAGGCGTAGATGACAGCATTTTCCCTAATAAATTTTTGATTGATTACGTGCGCGTATATAGTTTAAATCCATAAATATGAGATATCCTGCGGCTGGAGAGGCCTTCGACCGATTGTTGTGTATCATGGATGATTTGCGTGAAAAATGTCCATGGGATAAGAAACAGACCTTAGATTCCTTGCGGCATTTGACGATTGAGGAAACGTATGAATTATCTGATGCGATTATGGAGGGGGATTTGACGGAGATTAAAAAGGAGATTGGAGATATTTTTTTGCATTTGGTTTTTTACAGCAAAATTGGTGCAGAGAAAGGAGCCTTTGATGTGACGGATGTGTTGCATGGGATTTGTGAAAAATTGATTTCTCGGCATCCGCATATTTATGGGGATGTGGTGGCGACGACGGAGGAGGAAGTGAAGTCAAATTGGGAAGCTTTGAAACTCAAAGAAGGGAATAAATCGGTTTTGTCGGGGGTTCCAGGATCGTTGCCGGCTTTGGTAAAGGCGATGCGGATTCAGGAAAAAGCGCGTGGGGCGGGATTTGATTGGGAGGAAAAGGAGCAGGTTTGGGAAAAAGTAGAGGAGGAACTAGGGGAGTTTAAGGAGACTTTTGTGGGGAAAGATTTGAGTAATGAGCAGCGTGCGGAGGCGGAAGGTGAATTGGGGGATTTGATATTCAGCTTGGTGAATTTTGCGCGCTTTATTGATATTAATCCCGAGACGGCCGTGGAGCGGACAAATAAGAAATTTATCAAACGCTTTCAGCACTTAGAAAAAAGGGCCTCCGAAATGGGGAAGGCCCTTCAAGACATGACGCTGGCAGAAATGGATGTGTTTTGGGAGGAGGCGAAAGGCCTTTAATTAACCAAAAACTGATACACCGTTTTCGTCGAATAATTTTCACCGGGTCTTAGGACCGTACTTGGAAAGCTTGGATGATTCGGAGAATCTGGGTAATGTTCTGTTTCCAAACAGAATCCCATGCGTTTCGTGTAGGCTGCGCCGTTTTTTCCGATCAGGTGACCATCTAAGAAATTTCCAGTATAAAATTGAACGCCTGGTTCGGTGGTGAAACATTTTAGTGTTCGGCCTGATTCGGGATCGTGTGCCACGGCGGCAAGTGCAAATTCACCTAATGGTTTTTCGAAGGCGAAGCAATGGTCATAGCCACCGCCGCGTTTGATTTGCTCGTTTTCGCTTTGGTCTATGCGCGAACCGATTACTTTTGGTGTTGAAAAGTCGAAAGGCGTTCCGGCGGTGGGGATTAATTCACCGGTCGGGATAAGTGTTTGATCTACGGCCACGAGTTTCGGGGCGTTTAATTGCATCGTATGGTTCAAAATATTGCGTTTGGTATTTCCGCTTAGATTGAAATAACTGTGGTTGCAAAGATTGATGACGGTAGCTTTATCGGTGGAGGCTTTGAATTGAACGGAAAGTTCGTTGGCCTCTGTTAAGATATACGAAAGTGTCACTGAAAGTGTTCCTGGATAGCCTTCTTCCATGTCTTTCGAGGTATAGCTGAGGGTTAGGGCAGGTCCTTGCGGGCCTTTTTCGGCGGAAACGACTTTCCAAACGACCTTGTCAAAACCTTTTAAGCCGCCGTGCAGGGCGTTTCCGTTGTTTTGGGTGGCGAGTTGGTACGCGACACCATCTAGTGAAAATTTACCTTTGGCGATGCGATTGCCATAGCGTCCCACGGTGGCGCCGAAATAGGGGGTGTCTTTGATGTATTCGGCAAGAGTTTCAAAACCTAGGACCACATCTTCGATTTTTCCGTTTTTGTCGGGCGTTAAAATTTTGGTAATGATTCCGCCATAATTCATGATGTGCACTTCCATGCCCGATGAATTTTTGAGGTTAAATAGCTGAACGGGTTCTCCGGCAGGGGTTTGGCCAAAGGCTTTGGATGAAATGGACATAGTCTTAATTTGAGAAAAAAGGGAAAAGGATACGCAAAAAACGGGGGTAAAAATGAGCCCCAAGAGGATTTTTTTCATGGTTTATAGGTCTTTCGAATTCGAATTTAAAGAATTCCGTTGAATTTGAAATATTTTTATTTATCTTTGCACCCCAATTTAAAAATTAATAGTTCACTTAATTTCAGCGTGTTAGCCCAGCATGTTGATGTATCCAGGGCAAATAATTTATGTCAAAACAACCAAAAGATTTCGACTGGGATTTAGTTGAAGGTAAAGGATTCGGTGGTAGTTATACTGCAGAATTGAAAGAACAAATGGAGGCTGCGATTGAAGCAACCTTGAATTCGGTCACTGAAAAAGAGGTAGTGAAGGGGATTGTGGTGAGCAAAACTGACCGTGAAGTAATCATTAACATTGGATTTAAATCTGATGGCTTAGTTTCTGCGTCTGAATTCCGCGATATGCCGGATTTGAAGGCTGGAGATGAAGTAGAAGTGTACATTGAGAACCAAGAGGATGCGAATGGTCAGTTGACTTTATCGCGTAAATTGGCGAAAGTAATGGGTGCTTGGACGAACATTGAGCGTGCTTTGGAAGAAGATACGATCATCAATGGTTTTGTGAAGCGTCGTACTAAAGGAGGTTTGATCGTGGATATTTTTGGAATCGAGGCGTTCTTGCCAGGATCTCAAATTGACGTAAAGCCGATCCGTGACTTCGATATTTTCGTAGGCAAAAACATGGAGGTGAAGGTGGTTAAGATTAACCATACGAATGACAACGTAGTTGTTTCGCACAAAGTATTAATCGAAAAAGATCTGGAGGCTCAACGTCAAACGATCTTGACGAATTTAGATAAAGGTCAAGTATTAGAAGGTGTGATCAAAAACATGACTAATTTCGGTGTGTTCATCGACTTAGGTGGTGTAGATGGTTTACTTCATATCACGGATATCTCGTGGGGACGTATCAACCACCCACAAGAGGTATTGAAATTGGATCAAAAAATCCAAGTGGTAGTTCTAGACTTCGACGAAAACAAAAAACGTATCTCGTTAGGTATGAAGCAATTACAAGCGCATCCATGGGAAGCGTTAGCGGCTGAAACTGAAGTAGGTTCGAAAGTAAAAGGTAAAATCGTTAACGTAGCGGATTACGGTGCGTTCTTAGAAGTATTGCCGGGTGTAGAAGGATTGATTCACGTGTCAGAAATGTCATGGTCTCAACATTTACGTAATCCACAAGATTTCTTGAAAGTGGGCGATGAAATGGAAGCCGTTGTGTTAACATTAGATCGTGCTGAGCGCAAGATGTCTTTAGGCATCAAGCAATTGACCGAGGATCCTTGGACTAAGACTGATTTATTAGCGAAATACGCGATTGGAACGAAGCATAAAGGAACTGTTCGTAACTTGACTAACTTCGGTTTATTCCTTGAGTTGGAAGAAGGAATTGACGGATTGGTTCACGTTTCTGATTTGTCTTGGACGAAAAAAATCAAGCATCCATCTGAATTCGTGAAAGTAGGCGATTCATTAGATGTTATTGTGATTGAATTGGATGCGGACAATCGCCGCTTGGCTTTAGGTCATAAGCAATTGGAAGAGAATCCATGGGATACGTTTGAAAGCGTATTTACTCTAGGATCGACGCATAAAGCAACTGTGATTTCGAAAAGCGATAAAATGGCTACCTTAGAATTACCTTACGGTATTGAAGGATTGGCGCCATTGAAGCAATTGACGAAAGCGGATGAATCAGTAGCGGAGGTTGGTGAGGCATTGGATTTCGTCGTAATCGAATTCCAAAAAGAAGATCGTAAGATCATCTTATCTCACACGCGTACGTTTACAGAAGCTACAGCAGAAGAAGTTGCTGCAGCGGCTGCGAAACCAGAGAAAAAGAAAGCTACAAAGACGGCAGATAAGCCGGCGGCTGTAACTGCTGAAAAATCGACCATGGGTGATATCGGAGCTTTATCTGCTTTGAAAGAGCAAATGGAAGGTGCTGAGCGCGAGCAAGCGATCAAAAAATTAGAGAAAAAATCTAAGAAAGCAGAGTAGTCTTTTTTAAGTATACTAAATAGGGGAATGCGAAAGCGTTCCCCTATTTGTTTTTATAGGTTTTGTATGACTCGAATTCCTTTGTAAAATATCAAGAAAATGATTGGCAATTCGAAGTTTTTTTGGCAAATTTGCCCATTCGAGAAAAACCGATTTACTAACTTAACGTTTTACCTATGGCTAATGATTCACGGCGTGATTTTCTAAAAAACGCTTCTCTGGCAGCTGCCAGTTTTTACATTGTTCCTCGTCATGTGTTGGGAAAAGGATTTACGGCTCCTTCTGATAAATTAAATATCATGGGGATTGGAGCTGGAGGAAAGGGATACTCAGATATTATGAGTTCGTTTAATAAGGGGGCTGAAAATATTGTGGCGTTGGTGGATGTGGACGACCGCCAGTCGGTGCGTGCACGTAAAGAACTTCCAAAAGCAGCTTATTATAAGGATTTCCGAGTTGCTTTAGAAAAAGAAGGCAGCAATGTAGATGCGGTGATTGTGTCTACGCCTGATCATACGCATACGACGATTGCGATGGCGGCGATGAATCGGGGCAAGCACGTATATGTACAAAAGCCTTTGACGCATGATATTTTTGAGGCTCGTATGATGACTGAAAAAGCGCGCGAAATGAAGGTGGTTACTCAGATGGGAAATCAGGGTTCTTCAGGAGACGGAGTACGTCAAATGATGGAGTGGTTTGATGCGGGCGTGATTGGTAAGGTACATACGGTGCAAGTATGGACGAATCGTCCGGTTTGGCCACAAGGAATTGCATATCCTACGGCGGGTTCTCCGGCACCGGCGGAATTGGATTGGGATTTATGGTTAGGACCAGCGAAATATAGAGAATATAACCCGGCCTTGCTTCCGTTCAAATGGAGAGGTTGGTGGGATTATGGTACTGGCGCCTTAGGTGATATGGGATGCCACTTATTGGATCCTCCATTTAAGGTATTGGGAATTCGTGATGCCTTGACGGTAGAATGTTCGGTGGGATCAGTGTTCCTACAAGATTGGGTACCTGAGTGGATTCCAGAAGGATGTCCGCCATCGTCGATGACGACCTTGAAATATGCGGCGTCTGATCGGAATAAATCAGCGGTGACCTTAACTTGGTACGATGGAGGTCTTCGGGCGCCACATCCAGAGGGAATTCCGGCAACCGAGATAATCGGTGACCCAGATGGCACGAATGGTGTTATTTTGATTGGTACGAAAGGAATTATGACCTGCGGAACGTATGGTATGTATCCAAAAGTATTCAAAAATGGGAAACAAGTTCCTGAGGCGGAATTGCCAAATAAAGTAACCTATGCGCGTGTGAAGGATGGTCCAGGGGGTCACCAAACACAGTGGGTAGAGGCTTGTAAAGCAGGTTTCGGTAAAATGGAAGTGAGTTCAGGTTTCGATTATTCGGGTCCGTTTACGGAATCGGTATTGATGGGTAATTTGGCGATTCGTTCGTATATGTTGCGTGAAGGCGAAGGCCGGACGGCGAAGTACATTGGGCGCCAACAATTAAATTGGGATGCGGCTAACATGCGCGTGACTAATTTTGACCTAGCAAATCAATTCGTAAAACGCGAATACCGGGCAGGTTGGAAGTTAGACGAGAAAAAGTAACCTTTAACTAAGTTATGATACAAAAAGACGGGCCGAATGTCCCGTCTTTTTTATTTTTGTAAAAATATTAATTATATGCTAGCTAATTATCCAGCCTCCTCTTCCGCCGAATTCGTCTTTTCTGAGGTGGAGGCCTATATTCAGTCACAAGGATACACGATTATCGCCAAAGATCATTCTCGCCCTTGGGGTGGATTTTTTGTCATTCAAGAAGATCAGGCAGCCACATTTGCTAGCCAATTTTTCCCGCAATTAAGTCTGGATGCGATTCAGATTACGAATAAATTAAGTCCTAAGTTTTTGGTGGTAGCCCCAGAAAAACGGCTTTCTTGGCAATACCATTTTCGTCGTGCAGAAATCTGGACAGTTGTCGCCGGACCCGTAGGTGTGGCC
>CANHCG010000119.1 GCA_947459055.1 Cytophagaceae bacterium
AAGCGCTGCATCATTAACAACTGCTCGATCAATTTATGGAAATAATTTTGATGGTACGGCGAATGTAACAGGAGTAATAGCTTCAACCTATGGTGGAACGGGAGTTGATAACACGGGCAAGACGATTACTTTGGGCGGTAACTTAACAACCTCAGGAGCTTATGCTACGACGCTAACGACAACAGCTACAACGAATGTAACCTTACCAACCACAGGCACCTTGACTACACTTGCTGGCACGGAGACTTTGACCAATAAGACATTAACGAGTCCTACGTTGACTACTCCTGCATTGGGTACACCTTCTTCGGGTGTATTAACAAATGCGACAGGATTACCATTGACAAGTGGTGTGACTGGGACTTTAGCAGTTGGGAATGGTGGAACAGGAGCAACGACTTTAACAGGTCTTGTTAAAGGAACTGGCACAACTGCAATGGTAGCAGCCACAGCGGGTACGGATTATATGGCACCTAGTTCGACGTTTAATTTAGGGACCACTTCGATATCATTGAATCGGTCGTCAGGATCACAATCCTTAACAGGCATTAGTTCGATAGATGGAAGCGCTTCATCATTAACAACTGCTCGTTCAATTTATGGGAATAATTTTGATGGTACGGCGAATTTAACAGGCGTAATAGGTTCAACCTATGGTGGAACGGGTGTAGATAATACGGGTAAGACGATTACGTTGGGGGGTAACTTAACAACCTCAGGAGCTTATGCTACGACGCTGACGAGCACTGCGTTAACGAATGTAACCTTACCTACAACCGGCACCTTGGCTACGCTTGCTGGCACGGAGACTTTGACCAATAAGACATTAACGAGTCCAACGTTAACAGCGCCTGCTTTAGGTACACCTGCATCGGGTTTATTGACGAATGCGACAGGATTACCATTGACAAGTGGTGTGACTGGGACTTTAGCAGTTGGGAATGGTGGAACAGGAGCGACGACTTTAACAGGTCTTATAAAAGGAACTGGTACAACTGCAATGACAGCAGCAACAGCAGGGTCTGATTATTCAGCAGGAACATCATCGCTAGGGACTGGAATTTTAAAATCGACGACTTCAACGGGTGCATTGACGATTGCTGTAGCAGGAGATTTTCCAACGTTAAACCAAAACACAACGGGAAGCGCTGCATTATTAACAACTGCTCGATCAATTTATGGAAATAGTTTTAACGGCACAGCGAATGTAACAGGAGTAATAGCTTCAACCTATGGAGGAACCGGAAACGGATTTTCTAAATTCACGGGACCTTCAACATCAGAAAAAACGTTCATCTTGCCGGATGCGAATGCGACGATAGCTCGGACGGATGCTGCGCAGACTTTTGAAGGTCAACAAAACTTTGCAGGACAAATTGTTTCTAATGTTACTACCGTATCTGGATTACCTCCCTTCGTCGTTGCATCCATTAACCCTGTTGAAAATTTAAATATCAACGGAAATGCAGCCACATCAACAAAGGCAACCCACCTTTCAGGAGGTACGGCCGGTTCAATTCCGTATCAAAGTGCTACGAATACAACTTCATTTTTGTCTGCTAATGGCGCAAGCGATGGCTACGTATTGTCCTATGATTCAGGTAGTAATGCACCAAAGTGGGTAGCGGCAAATTCGGTAGGGTCAAGCACTCAAGATGCTACAACTACTGCGACAGGGAAGGTTAAGTTGGCCGGTGATCTAGGAGGACCAAACACCTCTGCAACCGTACCTATAATTTCAAATTTGGCAATAACAAATGCGAAGCTTGCATCTGATGCAGTAACGAGTGTTAAGATATTGGATGGAACGATTGGAACTAACGACCTAGCTAATTTGGCTGTAACTGATGCTAAAATTAATGATGTCGCAGCCTCTAAAATTTCAGGAATTTTGCCTGTTGCAAATGGCGGTACTGGAGCTTCAAGTACCACGCAGCATTATGTTTTTGCAGGACCTACTAGTAATAATGGTGCACCAAGTTTTAGAGCATTAGTGGCATCTGATCTGCCTGATCTTTCAGGAGTCACTATTGGAGGATCTGCAGGTTCCGTTGCACATGCCTTATCTTTTTCTGATGCTGGTTCAGGAAATGACTCAGGACATTATTATGATGGAAGTGTAGATAAAACGATTTCATATAATTCAATTGGAGCCTCGCCATTGATTGGTTCATCTTCTTTAACAACTGTGGGTACGATTACTACAGGTACTTGGAATGGATCAATTATAAGTGGACAATACGGAGGAACCGGAAACGGATTTTCTAAATTCACGGGACCTTCAACATCAGAAAAAACGTTCACCTTGCCTAATGCGGATGCGACTATTTTGACAACGAATACAGCGGTGACCGTTGGACAAGGCGGAACCGGAGCAACGACCTTGGCCTCAAATGCCGTACTTGTAGGAAACGGAACTAGCGCTTTACAAAGTGTTTCACCAAGTACTTCAGGAAATGTACTTACATCCAACGGTACCTCCTGGGTATCACAAGCTCCTGCTGCCGGAGCTTCGGATGCGACAACCACTGCGACAGGAAAGGTGCAGTTGGCGGGAGATTTAGGAGGAACAAACACGTCTGCCACAGCGCCTGTGATTAGTAATTTGGCGATTAGCACAGGTAAGTTAGCTGATTTAGCAGTTACAAATGCTAAAATTAATGATGTCGCAGCCTCAAAAATTTCAGGAACTTTGCCCGTTGCAAATGGCGGTACTGGAGCTTCTAGTACCACGAAGAATTATGTTTTTGCAGGACCTACTAGTAGTAATGGTGCGCCAGGTTTTAGAGCATTAGAAGGGTCAGATTTGCCTACGGCAACTTTTGTTGGGGATGTTGGAGGAAGTATTTACAATAATACTCCAAATTCATATTTTTTAGCTTTAGGTGAAGGTACTGTCACATCCGCCAAAATTTCGAATTTTGCTGTTGAAACTTCAAAAATTCAAGATGGTGCCATTACTTCAGCTAAAATAGCTGCTGGTCAAATCTATAATTCTAAACTTGCTATTAACTCAGTATCAACAAGCAATATTATTGATGGTTCCGTCACCTTAGCAAAACTAAATAGAGGAATTAGTGTAGCTTATGGAGGTACGGGTGTTGCAACCATTCCAGCGAATGCACTTATGATTGGAAATGGCACCTCCGATATAACAACCTTGGCGCCTGGAACGAGTGGTAACTTACTTGTATCTGATGGTACCAGCTGGACATCCACATTCCCAAGTTCCATTGTAAAAACTTCGACCAGCCAATCCATCGGCGGCGCCAAAACCTTTACAAATACCCTACAGGTCAATAGCGGAACAGCTGGGGGTGCCGTCCTGGAGGTAAATGGAGCCTCCACGAACACGACGGCTTATAATGCATCTTCTGGCACCAGCATCGATTTCACGAAAAGTAATTTAGCCTATACAACTGCTTCTGCAGGAGCATTTACACTGACAGGGATGAAAGATGGGGGAACCTATACCTTGGCGGTTCAAGGAGGTACTTCAGGTACATCTTCTTTCACAGCATCGAATTTTACATTAAAACCCTATGTAAACGCTGAAACGACTGCAAATACACATTCTTTATACACATTCATCGTGATGGGGTCAACTATATATTACTCCATGGTAACGGGGCTTTAATCAAAGGTTAAATAGTGATATGAAAAGTAAGTATGTTATTTTATTGATGTTTTTGATTCTGCAGGAAGATGTTTTTTCTCAAGCAGTAGGTACTCCATTTACCCCATTTTTGATACCCAAAGGCCTAGTAGTTAGTAGAACGGGTAGAATCTGGATGGATAAAAATTTAGGGGCTAAACGAGTAGCAACAAGCCCGAGTGATTCCCTTGCTTTTGGTTTTTATTACCAATGGGGAAGAGGAAGTGATGGGCATCAGGAGAGGTTGTCAACTCCATATAATTACAATAATTATTATTATTTGAGTAATGTTCAGGCAGATCCACTTTATTCATGGCGACAAGGGACTAATTTATTATCGGGTAGTGCAGATATGACAAATGCAATTGATAATTTCGATCGAAATAACCCTGGATTAAATGCTAAATATATTACTCAAAGCTTTTTAGAAAGTCCTGAGCATAAATATTTTCTTCAAATTAGGGAAAAAAATGACTTAAATGCTGAATATCAATATAATCCTAATACTAGAATTTATGATTTTAAATTCACAGAATATGATTGGCATTATCCCTCAAATGATCAATTGTGGCAAGGTATAAATGGAATTAATAATCCTTGTCCTTTGATGTTTAGACTACCTACTGAATCTGAATGGAGTCAAGAAATAAGTTCTTGGGATCAATCTTTTATTGGTTTTGGAGCATTTAACTCATTTTTAAGATTACCTGCGGCATCATATAGGTTAGGTAAAACCGGATATTTTGATCTATTTTATAGGGGAGAATTTCAAAGTATGCGAGGGTATTATTGGAGTTCAACAATTGCAAATACCCTTATGAGTTTTACTGTGGATGGTGTATCCAAAACGAAAATTCAACATTTTGCTAAATATTTATACTTTGGATATAATTTTAATGAATATGCAGATTACCCAGATTGGGAATATTATGCAAATACAAATGGAAGATTAGCAAGATCTAATGGTCTTTCTGTTCGCTGCATTCTAGATCAAAATTACAGTGTTCGTGATCTAACCCTCGGCGATTATTCCATCTATTCTGATTATTCCCATTGGCACCCCTAATGAAGCAGGTACATATATTTTTCTTCCTTCTTCTTACTTTTTCTTCCTTTGGCCAACTTCACATAATCCAAGGCCGCTTTCCGAATTTAAAAGGGTCATGGGTTTATCTTTCCGCCTTTAGAGGGTTTAAAAGTATCGACCTTGATAGTGCTAAGGTAAGTTCGGAGGGGCAGTTTCAACTTTCTTTTGCGGCAGATCCAGCAGGCATTGGATACCTACATACCCATACCAATCAATCATTTCCCATTGCTTTGGTAGATTCTCTCATCCAGCTGGAAAATGAAAGCCCTTCCCTTTTCCAAATCCGCGTGATACATGGCTATAATACTCGTGTGTTGGCGCGCCAAGCCCCACCTACAAAAGATCTCCATCCCTATATGTCCTGGTACCTGCCTTTTCGTACTTGGATTCATGAATTACCCTATTTGCCGAGTGTAAAACCCAGCGAAGTGCCAGCAGCATTGACCAGTGCCCAAGCTTTACATCCCGCAGATCCTCGGCTTTTCACCAGTGGTTTGCTCGCAGAGGCATTAGAGCGATATTTGTGGTTAGCCAAAATAAATGCATCCAGCCCTGCTCAAGCGCAGGCCAGCATGACCCTCGCTATCGACACCCTCCTGGCACGCAGCGTAAATCATCCCACGCTATACCAAGAACTTACCCAGTTTCTTTTCCAAACCTTTGAAAAGAATTTTTGGAACGAAGCTTCGGAGTATTTGGCCAATCAGGCCCTCAGCCAAAACGCCTGCCAACTCCCAGACCGATTGACTTTTCGCCTTGAATCCTACCGTAAAATGAAAGTAGGATTGCAAGCCCCTGATATCCATTTTCAAGGAAATCTGTGGCGAGCTGGAGAAATAAGCCATGGCCCTACGCGATTATCTGAGGTAGAAAAGCGGTATAAATTGTTGGTTTTTGGGGCGAGTTGGTGCCAGATGTGCCAAAAAGAAATGAACAGCATCCTTTCTAGATATGAAGATTGGCGCACGAAAGGCATCGAAGTTCTCTTTATTTCCTTAGACACTAACCCCAAAGCCTTCCTGACCTTTACCAAAGATTTACCTTTTTTGAGCGTTTGTGATTACAAACAGGCCCAAGGAAAAGCGGCTCAAGACTATTTTATTTCTAGTTCGCCTACGTTGTTCTTATTAAACCAACAAAACACAATTCTTGACCGGCCTATCTCTGCTCTCCAAGTAGACAAATGGCTTCAGTCTCATTCATTTTAATCCTAGCCATCATGAAAACAAGTTTTAAAACATTATTCAATCCCCCTCCAATGTCTAAATTTTCTCACATTTCTCCGGGAGATTTAGAACACTATGTAAGACAACTTAACCCCAAGCAAACGCGTATTTTAAACCACGGAGAATTTATTCAGTTACAATGGAAGGATCGCTAT
>CANHCG010000120.1 GCA_947459055.1 Cytophagaceae bacterium
CATTTTTGAGTCTCCGGCGTATATTCTTTACGCTTTTTACCATTCACTAAGGTCTCCGTTTGTAAACCCCAAGTCTCATTAAACGTTATCCAAGAAAAGATGGACGGGTGATTAAAATCCCGATCAATCATTTCACGCAATGTCACCTCCGTTTCCTTCCTCATGTCCGCATCCGGTTCGCCCCACGAATTAGGCACATCCGCCATGACCAATAAACCCAATTTATCCGCCCAATACAATTTGCGCGGTACCTCGATTTTCACGTGTGTCCGAATCCCATTCAACCCAATCCGCTTACTCCGCATGATTTCCTCCCGCATAAAATCGTCCGTAGGAAAGGTATAAAAACCCTCCGGATGATAACTTTGGTCGAGGGCCAACTGCAAATAAATCGGTTTATTATTCAACGCAATGTACGGAATCGTCGACCCTGGCAAAGGCATCACCGAAATTTTTCGCATACCAAAATAGCCCTTCAACTGATCTGCCTGCGCACCCTCGCCCACTGAAACTTGGTAATCATATAAAAAAGGATCTTCTAAGGTCCATAAATGAGCATTCGCTAATGAAAAAACTAGACTAACCTCGCGCGCGCCAGCCGAAACAGACTGACTTAGGCGTTGGCCATTCGCCAAGGACACCTGAACCACCGTATTGGCTTTGGCAGCCTCGGCTAATTTGACATGAAATGTGGCCGTTGACCGATCTATATCCGGCACCACCTGTGTTTTTTCAACATATTGTGCACCGCGGGCCTCCAAATAAATCGTTTGCCATATCCCCCGCGCATTACCATAGCCCTGTTTGCCATACAACGTAAACATCCGACGCTTGTCATCGACCCGAATTACGAGTGAATGCGCCTTCCCCGCCACGATGAATTTGCTTAATTCAAACGAAAAAGGCGTATATCCTCCTTCATGAGAACCTATTTTTTGACCATCCAAATACACATCCGTTTTCCAATCCGATGCCCCAATCACGACAAAAGTCCGTTTCCCATTCCAATCGGCAGGCACCTGAATCTTTTTCCGATACCAAGCAATATCCGCATCGTCTTTGACGCCCGATAATGCTGATCCCCATGGAAAGGGCACATGAATGATTTGATTAAATTTTTGACCCGCCATGAACCAAGATTCCTTCTCCCCTTGATCTTTTGCATCAAAAGCAAATTCCCAATCGCCATTCAAATTTTGCCATTGGCTACGTTCAAAATCAGGCCGAGGATGTTCAGGAAGAATCATATTTGTTTGCCCAAAAACAAGAGCAGTACAACTAAGCAAAATGCTTAGAAAGGTAATTTTTATCATGGTTTGAATAGGTTTATTCTGACAAATTTGGGAAAAAAACTTCATCTTTCCGTTTAATTTTAATTTTAAAGGTATTTTTGCAGGATGACGAATTTAGAAGAATTAAAAAAGAAGATTCCAAAGCAAATTGCGGTGATTGGTGGAGGTAGCTGGGCCACAGCCCTCGTGAAAATTCTTTCTGAGAATCAAGTGAAGATCAAGTGGTGGATTCGTCGGAAATCAGACGTCGAATTCATCCGTAAATACAACCACAATCCAAGCTACTTAACGGACGTGGCCATTAATCCCCGGAAAGTAAAGACTTACAGCAAGATGTCTGATGCGCTTCATGGCGTGGAATTTATCATTTTGGCGGTTCCGGCGGCCTTTATTCCGGCTACCTTAAAGGACCTCAATAAAAAGCATTTCGAAGGAAAAAAAATCGTTTCTGCCATCAAGGGAATGATTCCAGAAGAGAATTTATTGGTCACCGATTGGATCGAGCGGGAATTTAATTTACCCATCGGCCAAACCTGCGTCATCGCCGGCCCATGCCATGCGGAAGAAGTCGCCCTAGAGAAACAATCTTATTTGACGATTGCCTCTCCGAATTTACAAGTAGCACAATCCTTCGCTGACTTATTGAATTGCCGTTTCCTACAAGCCAACGCCATCGAAGATTTATATGGCGTGGAATATTGCGCCGTTATTAAAAACATCATCGCGATGGCATGCGGAATTACGAGGGGTTTGGGTTTTGGAGATAATTTCCAAGCGGTATTAGTCAGCAACGCGATGCAAGAGATCAAATTATTTCTTGATGCCGTATATCCCAAAGTAAATCGTGACCTGAATAATTCTGGTTACTTGGGTGATTTATTGGTGACTGCTTATTCCCAGTTTTCGAGAAATCGGACCTTTGGGAATATGATTGGTCGGGGCTATTCTGTCAAATCGGCACAAATCGAGATGAATATGATCGCCGAGGGCTATTATGCCGTGCGAAGTATTTATTTGATTTCCAAACAGCATCACATCAAATTGCCCATCATCGACGCGGTATACCACATTGTCTATGAAAAAGCAAATCCGCTGACGGAAATGAATACCCTCAAAGGCTTCCTGAAATAATTACAAAAAGGAACGAATCAAGGCCGCGGTTTGCGCTAAGGATTCCTGACTTGGCTTCAACTTTTCTTGGGAAAAATTGATATCTAACATCCGGTTCATCGGCACCAAATGCACATGCGCATGCGGCACCTCTAAACCAATTACCGCCACACCCACTCGCTTACAAGGAATTGCCTTTTTGATGGCAGGTGCTATTTTTTGGGCGAATTTCATCAAGTCACCTAATACTTCCGGTTCCAAATCAAAAATATAATCAATCTCTTGTTTAGGTATTACCAAAGTATGGCCCTCCACGAGCGGCATCACATCCAAAAAGGCTAGGAAACGGTCATCCTCGGCGATGAGGTGACAAGGAATTTCCCGATTGACAATCTTCGTAAATATCGTGCTCATATTAATCGATTCGACGTAAATTACATTTAGACACCGGTTTGATGATCAGTGGCACCTTCTCCAATTTCACCGCATCACTATCCAAGCCAAACCACTTGTCTTCAGAAGGCGTAAACTGCTTTACAAAGAAATAGGCCTTCATGACCATCCGATCTAATAATGGCAACTCATTGTCAAACGAAAGGAATTTCTCGAGAACAACAAAACGGAAATCACCGATCACATTTTGCTCGTTCAACGATTTATAGCGGGACGTAATATCCACTTCTCCACGAGAAACCATTTCCTCGACTACTTTGCGGAAGTACAAATTAATTTTTTGTTCCACTCGGAAACCTAATTTGAAATTCACTTTAATGATGTCATCGCGCTCGATTACCGTCACTTTGTAATCCATCGTATAAGGTTCATCGAGGGTATCCACATGGACAAACCAATAGATATCGGCCTTCTTAGGGCGTCGTTGGAATATGGAATAAATGATTTTAGATTCGATATCCGTAACCCGACCCGCATTCGACATAAAGACCAAATGTGTCGCATATTTAGGAATCGTTTCATCCTTGCTTAAATCTTTTAAAGGCTCAATGTAATCGGCCAATTTCTCGTATTCGGTCAATTTATTCTTAATCCGAGAGGCACGGAACCAAACCCACATGACCAAAATAATCACCCCAGCGATGAACAAAGAAACATAACCTCCATGCCAAAACTTCTGCAAATTAGCCACTAAAAAGGAGCCTTCCAGGGAAACATAAACCACAAGAAAGAGAAGAATAAACCACATATCTACCTTTTTGATGTGTAAATAATAGGCCATTAAGGATGTTGTCATTAACATAGTTAAGGTAATCGCTAATCCATAAGCGGCTTCCATATTTGTCGATTCGCGGAACCAAAGGACTACCCCTACGCAACCCATCCACAGAAGAACGTTGATGGAAGGTACATACAACTGGCCTTTTTGATCCGAAGGATAAATCAATCGTACTTTTGGCCAAAAATTTAAACGAATCGCCTCAGAAATCAAGGTAAATGAGCCTGAAATCAACGCTTGGGAAGCAATAACCGCAGCGGCAGTAGCGACCATGATACCTGAGAATAAAAATTCACGCGGCAACAATTCGAAGATAGGTTTACGGCCATTTAATAACATTCCTTGGTGAGCAAGCAACCAAGCCCCTTGGCCAAAATATTGCAATAAAAGAGCGATTTTTACAAAAATCCACGATATTCGGATATTACCTCGGCCACAATGACCTAGGTCCGAATACAAAGCCTCCGCACCTGTCGTACACAAGAAAACCGCACCTAGTGTCCAGAAACCTGCGCTTCCTGCTTGATGTGTGGTTAATAATTCCCAAGCATAAACCGGTGAAATGGCGCGAAGAATAGACCAATCTTGTTGGATCCACAAAATCCCTGTCACCCCGAGCATCGAAAACCAAAGCAACATAATCGGGCCAAAAAACTTGCCCACCACTTTCGTACCAAAGATTTGAAATAAAAATAAAACCGTTAAAATGACAATGACCAGAGGGACCGTATCCGTTACAAAAGGAGTCCCATCTTTATGATGAAGCATTTTAAGCCCTTCCACGGCGGAAGCCACGGAAATGGGCGGAGTTATAATTCCATCGGCCAATAAAGTCGCGCCCCCAATAATCGCCGGAAGGGTCAACCATTTCGCATGCCGACGAACCAACGCAAATAAAGCGAATATTCCTCCCTCCCCTTTATTGTCCGCACGAAGAATTAAAATCACATACTTCATCGTCGTCTGAAGGGTCAATGTCCAGAAAATACATGACAAACCACCCAAAACAGTCATCGAATTAATGGGTTCCTTATCGATTACCGCTTGCATCACGTACAAAGGAGAAGTCCCGATATCTCCGTAAATGATTCCCATAGCCACTAATAATCCAGCCGCGGAAAATTTATTTTTATGTTTTTGTTCCATTATTTCGTTTCGGAGGGTAAAATTTTATCCAATCAAAAAGGGTTTGCCGTTAGAATCCAAATTTTGCAAATAATTGTACTATTTTACGTCGATTTCTTGACATATTTCAAGAAGCGGAGGCAAATATACCTTCAATTTTGATATATCAAATAGGCTTTTTGAATTTTATTAGGAAGCAGCTTTTAAGGTACTGAGCAGTACGTGCTTAGAGGTTATAATAGTAGCCAAAGATGATGTTCATTTCATCTTCTGAAGTAAGTCCAAAACTCAAGGTTTTTGATGTATTGTTCACATAGGTGACCACGGAGGTTAATCCCTCGCCTTTTTTCAATAGAATCGGTTGGGCATAATTGATGACTTTAGGATGCGCCCAGTCGGTATCCTCGTAAATAATTTCTCCATCACGAGATCCGCCTTTGATTTTAATTTGAAATAACTTTCCTCGCTCATGCGTGTGTGAGGTTAGGGAAACAATGGCAACATCCGAATCGAAGGTGAAACTTTTAGAAACAACTGTCGTCTGATTCGCCGGTAAGCTAAATGAAGTGTTATTAAAATCAATCATATTCACCACTTTTTTCACCTGCGCCGCAGGAACGGTGTAAAGATTGACATAGTTTTCCCCAAATAAATTATCCTTCGTCTTATTAAAATAATGAGGATTCAAATCGATCGACGCGTTCGCAGGTAATAGAATTGCCGTACCCTCTGGAAAAGTATAATCAGAATTAGGATCGGTTCCTCCACCCAAAAATATATGATTAGACATTTGAATCACCGTGGCAATATTTAGAGAGTTGTCTAAATTTCGAAGATCTCGCACCTCATTGAGGGCTGGCAAGACATTTTTAGAACGAAAATCATACAAAACCATGTGATGAGAATTCGATCTCGATTTAAGTTTGATCCGATTGACGTAAATGGGTTCCGAATTATTCAAAGGTTTCCGCACAAATAATTCGCGCTCAAAATTGGGTGCGACAATAAATCGATCCACTTTAAGCTGCAAACCCGTCTTCCCCTCTTTGGCTGGAGGATCCAAGCTTATAAAATCGGTAGGTTCGGTAAAACTAGGCGTCGTGTCATCCAATAATTTCGAATCCACCACCACGCCCTTGTCGGGGGCCCCTGCTTCAATCCATTTTTGAACAAAATCCAATTGGCCCTTGCTCACCGGCTTGCCACCCAATGGCATGGGAGCCCCGTAATTTGCCATCACATGATGACTTTGGTCCCAATTTAATTTATGATAAAGTAGACTTTCTGTGGAAGAAAATTTCTTTACTCGGGATAGCTTATTTGAAACGGCAACCGA
>CANHCG010000121.1 GCA_947459055.1 Cytophagaceae bacterium
GCATCTTCGCCGAAGGTCCCCTCAACCCGCTGCCAGCGCGGTTCAGTCGCTAAATCCGCCATGTACATATAGCCTTTTCGAAGACCCACGGCGCGCCATTCACTTGCTGCGATTTCCGCAAATTTACGGGTCAAAGCCAAATCTCGCATGGCGGCCAATCCTAATTCGCCAGGCCATTTTGAGAAAGCCGTAACGCCTACACTGAGGCCAACGGAAGCGTCCGTCGTCACATGATTCCGTGGATTAGACGCTACAATCGCCGGAATGCCTAGGCGGGTAGATTCGCAAAGGGCTTGCAGGTTATTCGACCAGCGGGCCATGATATCTGGTGCGGCATTAGCGCGCAAGATAAAGTGGCGTAAATTATATTGGGTAACACCCTTCGTTGTTCCTGCAGCGCCCATGTTCGGGGTGGGTAGCGGTTTCCGCGTGAACATGTTGGTACTTTGCACTAAATCTTCTTCGTTGAACCCGTCAGTGATTTTAGATGCCGGGCCACCTGGTTGGACGCCTTGCGCAAAAACCTGATCTCCGCCCATGCGGGTCGTGCTAATGAGCATGAAGCCTATTTTTTCCTCGAGGGTCATTTGGCTCACCAAATCCTTCACGCGTTCCTGAACGGGCAAACGCCAGTCTTCGTAGCGGTCCAGTTTTTTGTTTTTATTGAGGTCTTTGAATTGAAATTTACCTTTTTGGATGATTTCAACGGTTTTACGTTCCAGCACAGGCTGATTTTGCGCGTGCCCAAAAAAGCTAGTGGCTAGTAGGCCCGTCAATACGAGGGATTTCATGGAATATAAGTTCATTGCCTAGGGGATGTTTTCCTAAGAAGGCATGCGCCAGCGTTTTCTAATGATTTTTGTAAAAAAATCTTAGGCAAATGCATCCAGTGTCTACCAAAAAGGGTGGTTGACGCCGGATATAGTTAGAAGGAAAGGCTTTAGCTATTTGGTAGGTACCACAGGCCCTTTGCGAATGGCTTTCCCTTGTGCGGGCCAAGGAATCGGTTTTCCCGAAGGCAACGTTCCTTTTTCTCTTGGCATCGTCGCCTCGTCCTCACAAGCCATATAGACCATAATCGCCGTGAGAATGGCATTGCTTTGGACATCATCAAAGATTACCTTGTCGTAAGTATCTCGATTCGTATGCCAGGTATAATTTCCATAAGACCAACTCAGCGAACTCAGCGAAAAGCCCGGAGCTCCTACCGCCACAAAGGATGCAAAGTCACTTCCTCCGCCTCCAGGAGCACCTGGGAAAGTCGTTTTGATGGAATCCTTGATGCTAGGAGGTACGGCAGCTAACCAACGAGATAGAAATTCACCCGCGTGTTTAAACCCTTGCCCCGAAATATTTGCAATCCTGCCCGTTCCATTATCTTGATTAAATAAGGCTTGTAGTTTACTGACGATTTCTGGATGATCCTCCACAAAAGCCCGGGAGCCATTCAAGCCCTGTTCTTCGCTTCCCCAATGACCCACTAAAATCGTTCGTTTTGGATTCGGATAAACCAATTTTAAAATCCGCATGGCCTCCATCATGGTCAATGTCCCTGTTCCATTATCTGTCGCACCCTGTCCGCCATCCCAAGAATCAAAATGTGCCGAGAGCATCACATATTCATCGGGCTTTTGAGTTCCTTTTATTTCAGCTATCGTATTGTAGGTGGGTACGATTCCCGACTCTTTTGAATCCGCTCGAAGGCTGATAATGGGATTATCTCCGGATTCAACTAAGCGATATAAGGTTCCATAATCTTCTAGGGCGATGTCAACCGTAGGGATTTTGGATGTATAGGCGCTAAAAATTTTATTCACGCCAAAACCGTTTGACCAATTGCTCGTTAAAATACCTTTGGCTCCCGCTTTTTCTAAAATAATGGGAAGCATTCTCGTCGAATATCCTGTTTTTGTGATGCGTTTACGCCAGGCGTTAGTTTGTTCGATACGTTCTTTTTTTAATTTATCGAAGGATTCTTTGGTGGCGAATTGTTGCCAGTTATCATCCGGTCTTCCAGTGGGTTGGTTCATCGAAATCATGACAAATTTCCCTTTCACGCTAGGCAACCATTTCGCGAAGGCAAGTGAATCCGCCAAGTCTGGAATAATAATGAGTTCAGCTTTCACGGATTTTCCTTTCGTAGATGGGCTCCAGGCCAACTGAGTTCCTTCTAAACTCTTTACCCAGGGAGAAAGCATATCGATGTGAGTGATTCCGCGTTCCCAACCTTTCCATTCGCCCCATTGTTCGTTTCGTGCGGAAATGCCCCAACTTGTATATTTTTCAACCGCCCAGTCATTCGCTTTTTGCATTTGAGGCGTTCCCACTAATCTTGGCCCGATTTTATCGAATAATTCGTGCGCCATCGTTTGCAATTGGGAATGATTTTTTTCTTCCTGAACTATTTTTTCGGGAATTGTTTGTGCAGATAACAGGGTAGTCGTTAAAACAAAACCTAGCGCCAGTAGCTTAGCCATCAATCCTGCAAATCTTTTTTCGGGGGTCTGATTTTTTTTCATAACGTTAAATGTAGTTAAAAAATGGATTTGGGTACATTTTTTTGGGCAATTTTCCGGGGGAAGGTAGAGGAATTCTTTACATTCGTTTTTTAGAAAATTATATGTTAGCCAACGAAATCAAAACAAGCCTCTCCGAGCCAGCCACTTTGGAGCGCTTATACCGACAAAACCCTGTCGCCTTTAAATCTACATTTTTAGCGATTTATCCAGAAATTGAGGAAGAGCCAACGGCTCAGATTTGGCACGCACGCCTTATCTATGCTTCCGAAGATCTTGCCTGGGGTCAATCCAAAGACTGGGCTTTTTTAGGTATTTGGGTCATCGTTGCCGCTTTTTTCATGCAATTCCCAGATATTTTTGGGATATCTCATGATGCGTATTTTCCTCGCAATGTATCATTTATAGTCTTGGCGGGTATGGGTGGATTGTTTATTTTCCAGCAGCAATTACGCTTATCAGGCATATGGCCAGCTTTGGCAGCGCTTTTATTTTCCATGGTCTACCTGAATGCCATTCCGATGGATAGTAAAAGTGATGTTTTTGCCTTGGCCTGTCTGCATGTACCGATTTTCCTATGGATTTTCGTTGGTTATCTATACGTAGGAGGCCTAAATCCGGCGGGCCCGAAGGGGATTGAATTCTTGCGATTTCATGGTGATTTATTGGTTATGACGGCCTTGATTGTGCTCGCGGGCGGGTTATTTACGGCTTTGACGATTAATTTGTTTCATTTAATTAACCTGGATATTGAAAAATACTATTTTCAATATGGGGTGGTTTCTCTTTTGCCGGCGGTTCCTGTATTGGCTGCATTTTTAGTCCAAAAAAATCCCCATTTGGTATCAAAAATTTCTCCGCTCATTGCGCGTATTTTTACTCCTTTGGTCTTTTTGACCCTCTTATTATTTTTAGGCGCGACGTTTTTTACAGAAAAGGATCTGTTTAATGATCGGGAGTATTTATTGGTTTTTAATGGCGTTCTGGTAGGCGTAATGGCGCTTTTATTATTCTCGCTGAGTGAAGTAACCAAAAAGTCATTTAATAAATTTTATCAATACGTTGTTGTCGGCCTCGCGGCCTTGGCGCTGATTGATAATGGGTTAGCGCTTTCGGCGATTATCTTTCGACTCGCGGAATTTGGCATAAGCCCGAATCGCCTGGCGGTTTTAGGAAGTAATCTACTTATGATGGCGCATGTGGCTTGGGTGACGAAAAACTTGATTGCTTTTGTACAGGGCAAGCAAGAAATCAATTCCGTGGAAAATAGCATGACGGGTTTCTTGCCTTATTATGGCGCCTGGGCGGCTTTGGTGGCGTTTGTGTTTCCGCTAGTTTTTTAATTCCATAAACGGACAGGTCCTCATAGGGATATATTTCTGGCGATTGGCATTGTTTTAAATGTTGCTTCTGTGTAAACTTACGAGGCAAATTGTAGACGATGAAAAAAATCTTCTTGTTGTGGCTACTCGCCTCAGGAGTATATGCACAGATTCCCAAAGGGAAAAAGGTGATAAGTTTATTGTATATCTATGAACTTTCAAGTGGGAAGTCTAGCCTTATTTTAAAGGAAAATAGGCATTTTGAAGCGCCCAATTGGTCACGCGATGGCAAATTTCTATTGATCAATGCTAGCGGGAAATTGGAAAAAATTAGTCCAACGGGCGAACATCTAGGGATATTAAATACGGATTTTGTTCAGAAGGCCAACAATGATCACGGCTACAGTTTCGACGGATCTACGCTCTATATTTCCAGCGGAAAACCCGACATAAAACCGGCGGGCTCTTACATCTACCGCGTCGGGGCAGAAGGAGGAAAACCCGTTTTATTGACCCCTTTGAGTCCGTCCTATTGGCACGGAGTCTCGCCAGATAATCGTAAAATAGTTTATTGCGCCTCCCGAAACGATAATTTTGATATTTATCAAATGGATGCGAATGGCGGCGAGGAAATTCGCCTAACTTACGCCGAAGGCCTAGACGATGGCCCCGAATATTCCCCAAACGGCAAATACATCTACATGAATTCCTATCGTTCGGGAATGATGCAAATTTGGCGTATGAAGGCCGATGGATCAGAGCCGGAACAAATGACCTTTGATGCCATGTCGAATTGGTTTGCGCACATTTCTCCGAATAACAAACAAGCTACAATCATCAGTTATTTAGAAGATCAAAAGCAATCACATCCCTTTGGTCACCAGGTAAAGCTGCGATTGTTAAATCTTAAAACGAAAAAAATGAAAGACCTGACCGAGCCTTTTTATGGAGGTCAGGGAACCATAAATGTGCCGTCTTGGAGTCCAGATGGCAAAAAATTTGCGTATGTTCGTTATGAATTAGAAGACTTATAATTTTACTATCCTATGAAAAATCAATCTGCGTCCTCTCGAAGACGTTTTTTACAGCACATTGGTGCGACAAGCCTTGTGGCGGCGTCTTCGCCTTTTGCGACCTTAGCGGCCCAACAAAAAGCCGAAGAGCGAATTCTCACCTATTCAAAACCCATTTCAGCTGGCGAAAAAATTCGATTGGGCGTCATTGGTTTTGGCGTACAAGGGCATTTTGACCTTGCTTCCGCCTTAAAAGTCCCTGGCGTAGAATTAGCTGGGATTTGTGATTTATACACAGGTCGTATCGAAAATGCGAAGGAAATGTATGGCAAGGATCTCTACACCACGCGTAATTACCAAGAATTATTAGACCGAGCCGACATCGACGCCGTGATTATCGCAACACATGATGTCTGGCATGCGCGCATTACTTTGGATGCCTTAGCAAAAGGCAAACATGTGTATTGTGAAAAACCGATGGTTTATAAAATCGACGAAGGGCATAAGGTGATTCAAGCGCAACAGAAATCCGGAAAAATTTTGATGGTCGGATCTCAGCGTGTATCGAGTATCGGGTTGGCCAAAGCCAAAGAATTATTAGCAGCCGGGGAGATCGGGAAATTAAATATGGTGAATGCGGTTTATGATCGCCAAAGTTCGATTGGGGCTTGGGAATATACGATTCCAAAAGATGCGGATGCAATTTCGACAGATTGGGGACGGTTCATAGAGGCGACGGGGAAAATGGAATATGATTCGAAGAAATTCTTTTGGTGGCGCGCGTTTAAGGAGGTAGGAACAGGTGTTGCTGGGGATTTATTTATTCACTTGTTAAGCGGTACGCATTTTGTTACCAACTCAAATGGACCTAAGACGATTTTCTCGACGGGTCAATTCAGCCATTGGAATGATGGTCGGAACTTACCAGATGTGATGTCAGGGGTTATGCAATATGGCGAAACGCCGGAGCACCCAGCGTTCCAATTGACACTTCAAGTGAATTTCATCAGTGGCACGGGCGGCCAAGAAGTGACGCGCTTCATCGGTTCGGAAGGGGTCATGGATGTGAAAGGAAATACAATTACGATTAAGCATAGTTTATTGCCAGAGGCACCAGGTTTTGGAGGTTATGATTCGGTTTTCACGTTCTCCAAAAAGATGCAGGATGAGATGACAGCGGAGTATAATGCGA
>CANHCG010000122.1 GCA_947459055.1 Cytophagaceae bacterium
AAAGTAGTATTTATCATCAAGGGAATATCGGCTGAAAAATGGGATGGATCGCTAAAAAATGGTTGATCTATCATACTTAGCCCATCTGCCACCGGCGAAAAACCTCCACGGGAAATTTTTAAACGTTTGGCTTCCTCAGCCATTTTCTCTACGGCCTTATTCGCAATATCAATATACTCTCGCCAAGGAATTTGCTGTAATTTCTCAAATTCACCCATCTTTAAGCCCGCCTCTTCTAAAATCTTAACACCCAATTTCTCTGCATATTCTTTATTTACTCCACCTAAAGAACTGCCACTTAAAGCAACAGCCTTATGAAATAATCCTTTTGCAGCCGGCATATTCATCAAATTAGTAACCTTTGCACCTCCACCCGATTGACCTATAATTGTCACATTTCCAGGATCACCCCCAAAATTTGAAATATTATTTTTAACCCATTCCAAAGCCGCCACCATATCCAAATTCCCCACATTACCCGACATAGCATGTCCCCCCGCCGCTTTCAAATGAGAATAACCGAACGGCCCTAGGCGATGGTTAATCGAAACAAATACCACATTTCCCATTCGTGATAAATTCTCCCCATGATATCCATCTTGCTCAATCGCATTTCCATTCGTAAAACCACCTCCGTGCAACCAAACAATGACCGGTCGTTTTTTAGCATCCACCGCAGGCGTCCAAACATTCAATTTTAAACAATCTTCCGATACATCATCATAATTCCAATGGTCCACAAAAGAAGCATATTGATTCGAATAACGCTTTTCCATGATTTGAGGAGCAGTATTACCCCACCAAACACATGGCTTAATATCAGTCCAAGACGCTGGCTTTTGAGGAGGCATAAACCGATTTTTACCCGAGGTATCCGCGCCATAGGGAATACCTAAAAACTGATAAATATCTCGAAGAATAAAACCCCTAACCTTTCCATATTCGGTAGAGGCAACAGCGATGGCATCACCCACAAAAAGTAATTGACCCTCCGATTTTGTCGGAGATTCTGGCAAAACAGACGCTGAAACAGGAGCGGTTGAAAGGCTTGCAGCCCCCAAACCAAGAGATTGAATAAAATTTCTACGATTGGTTTTCATAAGAATCGTTTAACTAAGGTTTAGATTATGGCCTCATAATTATCCAATTTCATCGATAAAAACAAACCTAAGGAAGAATTAATCCTTCTATCCTTTTACTTTAATGTACCTTCGCACATCAATTTCACAATCCTCCTATGAAGTATTTTCAAACAGCTCTTTTGAGCCTCCTATTATCGTTCTCCATTTTTGCTCAAATTCCAGGCGGTGCAGGTCAGAAGGGAATGCCCGACCTAAACAAGGGACATGTATTTGGTAAAGTTGTGGATGAACTTGGTAAACCCGTAGAATTCGCCAACGTCGTCCTTCTAAAAACGATCATCGATCCTGCTAGCAAACTAAGCAAGGATATTTTAGTAAAAGCCCAGCAAGCGGAATTAAATGGCGATTTTAACTTTAAAGAAATTCCTATTAATGTTAAACTGAAACTAAAAATCAGTTTTGTCGGGTTTAAAAATTATGAAAGCCCAGTATCTTTTGCGCCACCTAGCATGGGTGATGGGCCTAAACCAAACCCTGGCCAAATGCCTGATCCGGCCCAAATGGCGAAAATGATGGCCGCATTTGAAAAGGATTTAGGTAATATTAAATTGGCCGCCGACAATACCGAATTAGCTAATGTAACGGTTCAAGGTACCAAATCATTGGTAGAAATGGACATTGATAAAAAATCATTTAATGTTTCTCAAAATTTAGTGACAACGGGAGGTACGGCTATCGACGTGATGCGTAATATTCCATCGGTCCAAGTAGATATCGACGGTAACGTAAAAGTCCGGAATGCAAATCCAACCCTATTCATTGACGGCAGGCCGACTAGCTTGTCCATGGATCAAATACCTGCAGATATCATCGATAAAGTTGAGGTGATTACGAACCCTTCTGCTAAATATGACGCTTCAGGAAGTATGGCAGGAATTATAAATATCGTATTAAAAAAGAATAAAAAGAATGGATATAATGGCATGGTGAATGTCGGTGCAGATCGTTTCGGCGGGTCAAATATCATGGGAAATTTCACCTTTCAACAAAAGAAATGGAACCTAACCGCTACCCTTATGAATATGAGGAATCGAAATAATTCCCAAGGCAATAGTTTACGAACAAGTGATCTAGGAGGAGTCAATTCGAGTGTGAGCCAAATATTAGATAATAAAACTGTTGGTTCTATGCTATTCCCAAGATTTTCAGCTGATTATGCGGCAAGCAACCGGACAACGCTCAGTTTAGGAGCTTTTTTTGGCGGTGGAGGTCAATTTAGACCTAATGAAGATACTCAAATCAATAGTGTGGTGAACAAAGTAAGCACCTTCAGTCATCGGGTAAGTAACAGTTACCGAGAATTTAGACCCCAAGGATTTCAAGCAGGATTCAAGCATTCTTATCCCAAGGCTGGGGAGGAATTAACTGCAGATTTCAATTATTTTGGCGGAACGAATAAAAATGAGGGGACCTTTCAAACCGATTATTTGAAAAATAACATCATCACAGGTACACAAATTCAAAAAAACATAGGTGCTGGAAATAATAAATTCATGACGGTCCAATTGGATTATGTAAAACCAATCGCCAATGATGGAACAATAGAAACTGGTTTGCGTGCGCAAATAAATGAATTAGCTAATGAAAATAACAATAGCATAAAATACGTTGGAAGCGAAATTTATCGACCTATCCCTTCCGCTTCTACGAATTATACGAGTATAAACAATGTATACGCGGCTTATTTTTCAATTTCAGGAAAGGCAAATAAAACACTTAGTTATAAAATCGGATTACGCGGCGAGAGCTCTAATTACGATGGTAAATTGTTAAACACGGGGCAAGCCTTCAGTAATAAATACCCCTTGAGTTTATTTCCATCTATCTTTTTAAAGAAGGATTTGTCGAAGACAGACCAGTTACAACTAAGCATTACCAGACGGGTAAATCGTCCAAATTTCTTTCAAATCATTCCATTTGTTGATTATAGCGACAGTTTAAATATCCAACGTGGAAATGCCGATCTTGTACCCGAATTCACCACCTCAGGGGAATTATCCTACAGTAAAACCCAAGGATCGGGAACCTTATTAATTTCAGGCTACTATAAATACACGGATAATTTGATTACCCGGTTTTTAAAGCAGGAAATCAATCCTATTTCTGGAAGATTGGATTTAATAAATACGTTTGTAAATGCGAATTCAAGCATCAATTATGGAGCGGAATTTACCTACATGAACAAAATCTTGAATTGGTGGGATTTCACGGCAAACCTAAATGTATATAATTCAAAAATCAACACAGAAAATGTCGATGTGAATCAGGTTAATGATGCGTTATGGTCGGCATTTGGAAAAATAAATAACAGTATAATTTTGCCAAAAAAATGGGTAATCCAATTATCTGGTGATTTTCAAAGCAAAACCAACATGCCAATTACGCAAAACCAAGGCATGCAAGGTCCGGGTGGTATGCAGGCGCAAAGTTCTTCTCAAGGGTACATTGAACCCTTTTTCGGAATCGATATGGCGATTAAAAAATCTTTCTTGAAAAATGACATGGCATCTGTCACGCTATCATTTAATGATTTATTCCGAACGCGTGGCAATACCCGAATTTCTTATGGAGAAGGATTTTATCAATCCTATTATCGGATATCGAATCCCCAACAAATTCGTTTGACTCTCTCCTACCGTTTCGGTAAAATGGACATGAATGCCATGAAGAAAAATAACAACAATATGGAAGGTATGCAAATGCAATAAGTATAAAACTAAAAAAAAAGCCTCCCCTAAATCAATTAGCGGAGGCTTTTTTTATTTTGAATCTAGACTTATACCGCGCAACTCATATCCACACCACAGCATTGTGGAGATTTGATTTTACCTTCACATGAGCGACAAATGGAAATTTGCACTTCTCTTCCATCGGGTAAATCCAACATATCATTTTCCAAGGCTTGGTTACATTTTGCACAAGAAGCATTTACTGCCATTCCACATGATTTACATTCGTAAGTTGCCATAATTAATTGGGTTTAATATCTATTAAATAAGTATCTGGAGGTTAATTCTTAAAAAGCTAAAATAAAATTAGTAACAATTTCCAATAAAAATCTTTTGAACCTTAAAATTATAATGATGACTAAAGAAACTAAGATAATCAGAGTATATATAATCAAAGATTTTTAGAGGAAAAATTTAAAAAAAAATGAAAAAAGAGAGAAACATTATGGGAGAAAAATGAAAACCAAATAAAAAATCCCTCAAATTTTAACAAAAAGAGGGATTTTTTCGTGTTAGGGTGGACCAGCATGGGCTCGAACCATGGACTCCCTGATTATGAGTCAGGTGCTCTAACCAACTGAGCTACAAGTCCCCATTAGACAAATCTAACGTGCTACAAAAATAATTAATTATTGCCTTTCTAACTAATTTAGCCTAAAATTTAATAAAATCGTATCTTTAGGTTTCGAAAAGGACGACCTATGTTTCCGACTAAAATCATCAATGATCCGATTTACGGATTTATTAAAATTAATAATCCTTTGATCCTTCAATTGATCGATCACCCTTATTTCCAACGACTTAAACGTATTAAACAACTCGGCCTGGCCGAATTTGTCTATCCAGGTGCACACCATACCCGTTTTCATCATGCTCTGGGCGCTATGCATCTCATGGACCAGGCATTGAATAACCTAAAAGCTAAAGGTTATTTAATCACTGAAAAAGAACAAGAAGCTGCAGAAATTGCCATTTTATTACATGATATTGGCCATGGACCTTTTTCTCATGTTTTGGAATTTACCCTATTGAATGAAATCCACCATGAGGAAGTTTCGCATCTTTTGATGCAAAAATTAAATGAGCATTTTAATGGACAATTAAGCCTCGCTATTGAAATGTTTTGCGATCGTTATGAACGCAAATTCTTTCATCAATTAATTTCGAGCCAATTGGACGTAGACCGCCTCGACTACCTCAGTCGGGATTCTTTTTACACAGGAGTTCGAGAAGGTTTTATAGGATCGGAACGATTATTGAGTATGTTAGACCTTAAAAACGAACAATTAGTCCTCGAGGAAAAAGGTATTTATTCGATTGAGAATTTCCTGATGGCGCGCCGACTCATGTATTGGCAAGTCTATCTCCACAAAACAGCTATCGCCGCGGAAACCATGCTCATTCAAATCCTGCGAAGAGCCAAAGATTTGATGAGTACTGGCTACCCCTTACCCGTTTCTACCCCTTTGCGGACTTTTTTGGAAAAACCTTATACTTGGACGGAATTTTCATCAAACCCTGATTTATTAATCGCCTTTACCGATTTAGATGACCATGATATTTGGGCAGCAATTAAAGCATGGAAAAAAGAGGAGGATAAGATTTTGAGACACTTGTGCCAACAGTTTTTAGGTCGCAAACTATTTACCTGCAAATTAGGTACGCAACCACTTCCAAAAGCTAAAAAAACGGAAATAGAACAACAAATAAAAAAAGCGCTCGGTATTACCCAAGAAGAATTAAGTTATTTTGTCGTAGAAGGCTCCACGAGTAACGCCGCCTATGTACAAGGCGACAATACAATCAAAATGGTCGATAAACAAGGGCAGGTGGTCGAGTTAATGCTTGCTTCCGATCTTCCGACCATTCAGGCGCTCAGTAAGATTGTAAAAAAATACTATTTTTGTTGCCCAAAGAGCGTATATTTGCAGGGCGAATTGAGCTAAAATACATTTATTTTTAAAGACTCAGGAGAAATCAAAGCATGGAATTTACTGTTAACCAAATAGCTGAATTAGTACAAGGTACAGTAAATGGAGACGGAGATCAGGTTATCTCAGGTTTTGATAAAATAGAAGAAGGCAAAAAAGGGAGTATCTCCTTTTTAGCTAATCCCAAATACGAGGCATTTTTATACGAAACAGGG
>CANHCG010000123.1 GCA_947459055.1 Cytophagaceae bacterium
GGAAGGGAATGGTTAGATTTTTCTATTTGGAAATAGCGGGGTAATTGGTTTATGGAAACAAAGTTTGAGAGGGCTAAACAGGGGATTTTTGCTCCATTTTGATAACGGATTTGCGTATCGTTTTTCCAAACGACATGGAGAATTACATTTTCATACGATGAATCATTTTCATGTTGGTGCACATGCCAGTCGGAGGAATTCACATGTAACTCGATGGATCCCACCCAATCCAACGAATCAATGCATATTTTTGCCTCTTGAAAATCCGCCCCAGCATGCCCATTTTCCTTACCTGGATCAACAATCCGAATCGTTTCCCCACGAGTAGTTTGAAGGGTTGAGGTATCAAATAATTGATTTTTCCATAGGTAGGCTAAAAGTTTTTCATTGATCATTTTTCCGGCTTTTGATGAACCGAAATTAAGGAGTGAAATGAAAAGTTTTTTGATAAAATAGCCCCATTAACTGAATAATCAGTTACTTGGATTTATTGACCCAATATATCCCCATCAATAAAATAAACATGAAGGTGATTTGCGAAAAATAAATGGATTCGCCATCTAGGGTTCCCCAGGCTAATGCAACGATGGGAATCATATAGGTGACTGAACTAGCGGTCACAGCGGAGGTCCATTTGATGATTTGATTAAAGACTAGCATCCCGATGGCGGATCCCAATAAACCCAATCCGATTCCTGATAAAAGTGGCCAAACATGCGCCTCATCCACCGGAACGCTGAAAAAACCCGAAAAGCCCAGGAGGCTCAAAGCGACGGGCCCGATCATCATAAAAATTCCAGAAGTGGAGGTAAGGGGGTGTAAATTGGATAAATGTGTTTTGACTATGTGCATGTTGATGCCGTACAATAAGGTTGCCAAAACCACCCAAAGTGCATGGATATTAAAGTCCAGCGCGAAACTTTTTCCGGCCACTAATAGTCCGATGCAGCCGATTAAGCCTAAAATAATGCCCATAATTTGTTTCCAATTCGTTTGTTGGGCATAAAATAAAATACCAATAATGAGCGCGAATAGTGGTGTGAAGGCGTTTAACATGCCGGATAGGGCACTTGATAGATGTTGACCCGCAATCGAAAATAAAATCGCAGGTAGCATATTTCCTGTCAGGCCAGCTAACAATAAATGTTTCCATTGCGCAGGTTGAATATGTGAACGACGTTTGATAAAAAAGGGTATAAAAAACACTGTAGCGGAGAAAATCCGAAGGGCACCCACCTGCATGGCTGAATAGGCGAGCAAGGTCTTTTTGACCAAAATAAAGGAACTTCCCCAGATGAGGGCTAGTCCGAAAATGGCAAGCCAGATGATAAGGGGAGATTTTGATTCCGTTGATTTCATGGGGTATTAGGCGAATTCGGTTTGGTATTGTTGGGCTATTTCTTTCAAAACGTCCTCAATTTCGTTGGGCGACATGGTGGTTACCAGCCTGGTTCGAAAGGGTTTAAAATGGTCTAAGCCACGGAAATAATTCGAATAATGACGGCGCATTTCGACGATGCCGCCGTGTTCGCCTTTCCAACGAATCGAAAAGTCCAAATGGGCTGCGCAGACTTCAATTCGTTGCTGTATCGTAGGCGCCGGTAAATACGTGCCCGTCGCTAAAAAGTGCTTAATTTCATTGAAAATCCAAGGGTAACCGATGGCGGCCCGACCAATCATAATGCCATCTACCCCATATTTTTCTTTGTATTCCAAGGCCTTCAGTGGGGAATCGACATCTCCATTACCGAAAATCGGAATTTTAATCCGCTGATTTTCCTTGACTTTGGAGATTAATCGCCAATCCGCCTCCCCTTTGTACATCTGCACACGCGTACGTCCATGAATGGTCAAGGCTTGAATCCCGATGTCTTGGAGCCGTTCGGCGACATCCTCAATATTTTTTGTCGAATCATCCCAGCCTAAGCGCGTTTTGACCGTCACTGGTAAATGTGTCGCCTTCACGACAGCTGAGGTCATCGCGACCATTTTAGGGATATCTTGTAACAACGCTGCCCCGGCGCCTTTGCAGGCGACTTGTTTGACGGGGCAACCGTAATTTATGTCAATCAAATCAGGCCCCGCTTGTGTCGCAATTTCCGTACAGGATGCCATCGTTTCGATGGAACTACCGAATAGTTGGATCCCAATCGGTCGTTCATATTCGAAAATATCTAATTTCTGAACGCTTTTGGCGGCATCTCGAATGAGGCCTTCTGAGGAAATAAATTCCGTATACATTAAATCGGCGCCATTCGCCTTACAAACTGCCCGAAAAGGCGGATCCGATACATCCTCCATAGGTGCAAGGAGGAGGGGAAAGGAGCCTAGCTCAATGTTACCGATTTTTACCATTCTGATTAAAAATTCTGTAAATTTACGAGCATTATGGAAGAAAACTATTATCAAGGCGGCTTTCGTTGGTTCGGATTAGCCTCAAAACTTCTGAGTTTATTTGGATTTTTCTTGTTGGGAAGCTTTTTCGGTCAATTCTTTGGCCTTTTAGCTGCGGTTTATATCATGAATTTCCCAACGACCGACATGTTGCAATTTCAAAAAATCATCCTTGATTTTGTTTCTCATCCTGAAAAGTATGAGAATTCCTTTCATGGCATGATGGCTTTACAATGGTTTACGGCCTTATTCACCTTTGTGATTGGCTCTTGGGGCTATTTGTCTTGGGTAGAAAAACGTTCGATTTCAGAGTTGAATCAGGGAGAAACGCCGGATTGGAGAATCTTTTTATGGGCGATTTTGGTTGTTTTGGTGGGCATGCCACTTTTAGAGTTTATGATTCAGTGGAACCAACAAATCAGTTTGCCTGCTGGTTTTGAAGAGCTCGAACGCTGGATGAAAAATTCAGAAAATCAAATGTCTCAATTGACAAAATTCCTATTAAATTTTCAAAGTCCTACTGATTTTGGTATCGGCTTGGCAGTGATTGCGGGCATGGCTGCCTTAGGCGAGGAAATATTTTTCAGGGGTGTATTGCAATCGCTTTTTGAACGTTTTTTAGGTAACAAGCATGCCGCTATTTGGATCGCCGCGGCAATTTTTAGCTTTATCCATTTTCAATTTTATGGCTTTTTTCCCCGCTTATTTTTAGGCGCCTTTTTCGGGTATTTATATGTGTGGTTTCGAACGATATGGGTGCCGATAGCGGCTCATTTTTTCAATAATGGGTGGACTTTAACGATGCATTACATGTACCAACAAAAACAAATCGATATCGATCCAGAACAAATGGGTACCCTGATTCCTTGGTGGTCAGCCTTAATTTCGTTAATCTTAATCGCATTTTATGTGAAACGTTTACACGATTACAGAACGGATATATGATTAAGGACTGGGTATGTTTGGGAAGTTCTCGAACCGGAATCGATTTAGAAGTGAAAAAAGGATTGTTGGCCGAAAATCATCAGATTCAAGCTGTTGTCATGAATAAGAAAGTCAGTGCCTATGACCTGGGAGTTTGGGAATTGTATGTGCATGAAATGGATGTTGAACAAGCTAAAATAGCACTCGCATGGGATTAAGGGAAATGTCTAATTTACAGCAACGAGTTATCGCAGCTCTTGTTGCGGTACCTTTTTTGTTGTTTTGCGTCTTATATAGCGACTACACATTTTTGGCTTTATTTCTATTTATTGGAATTATGGCTCAGCTCGAATTTTATAAATTAGTTGGTAGTTTTGGCGGAAATTTACCCCTAACTTTTTATGGTACATTTTGTGGGGTCGTTCTTCATTTATTAACTTTTTTTATCGAAAAGGGTGTGATCGCCTATCAGAATTATTATATTCTATCGCCACTTTTGACTCTCATCTTTTTCATTAAATTGTACAAAGCCAAAGATGAAAAACCTTTTAAAAACATTGCCTATACGTTTTTAGGGATTATTTATGTAGCGTTGCCCTTCGCTTTACTGACGGTACTTGCCTTCATTAAGGATGAGCAATATGATCCCAATATCGTCTTAGGTTGTTTGTTTTTGCTTTGGGCGAGTGATTCGGGGGCTTATTTTGCGGGTACCTATTTTGGCAAAACCAAATTATTTGAACGGGTTTCTCCGAAAAAGTCTTGGGAAGGCAGTGTGGGTGGTTTAGTGGCTGCGATGGGGGTCGCCTTTATCATTTCCCGGTATTATACGAATTACGCGACATGGCAATGGTTCTCTATCGGTTTTATTATCGTGGTGGCGGGAACCTATGGTGATTTGGTTGAATCTTTATTCAAGCGAAGTATGAATATCAAAGATTCGGCGGATACGATTCCAGGGCATGGTGGTTTTTTAGATCGATTTGATGGTTTGTTGTTGTCCATCCCTTTTATTATTACATTTTTGAAATTAGTGACGAGCATTTAACGAAATTTAATTCGTTGCTTGGGCGAAATTGATTTACTTTGTAGGCTATGTTTAAAAGGATTGCATTATGGATTGTTTTGTTGGGCTGTTTTGCGACAACCCAGGCCCTCGGACAAGGGCAAGACAAGACCGTTTTGTTTCAGGTTCAAATCGTGAGTTCTAATGGTTCTGAGTTTTTGCCGATGGCCTATGTGTATAATCCACGGGCGGGTCGGGGAGCGCTTTCAGATAATTTTGGTCGGGCCGATATGAATGTTTTTCCCGGTGATAGCCTGGTTTTTACGTATATCGGATACAAAAATAAATTTTACATTATTCCTCGCTCAAATGATTTAGTACATCAAAAGGTCATTTCCATGGACGAGGATTCCAAGATGCTTGCTGAGGTAAAGGTTTTTCCACATGCGAATGAGGAAGAATTTAAACAGGCTTTCTTGAACATGCGACTCCGTGATGAACGTCAGCGTGCCATTTTGGCCCAAAATTTAGAACAGTCCAAATTAAATGTGTTTGCTTTGCAAGCAGGTTTGGGTGCGGCGGCTAATTTTCGCAATTTCTCTGACATGATGGTTTCTTCTCAGGCCAATAAAACTTTTTACGCTAGTCCATTGCTTTCCCTCACGAATCCTTTTGCCTGGATGAGTTTTATTAAATCGGTAAAAAATGGCGATTTAAAACGGGATGATTGGAAAAAAGCGTATGAATTTATGCCAAAGGAGAATATTTCTCGGCAAATGTACCTTCGTGGTGCGGCCAATAAATAATTAGGCCGAAAATCCAATCACTGCCAGCATTCGACCCGTTAGCCCTTTCTCTTTTCGATGAGAGAAAAAATCCGAGTTGTTTTCCACCGTACAGGCCGAGTCGATTTCAATCTCTTGAACACCCCAAGTGCGTAACTGATCCGCGTTCGCTTCCTTTAAATTCACATGCCATTTGGAACCATATAAATGTTTGTGTGCTCCATCGAATTGTTCTGCTACTTCATCGCCCACTTCAAAATGCGCCTCGCTGATGCAGGGGCCTATGTAAGCAAGGATATCAGCTGGATGTGATCCATAAGTGTCTCTCATCCGATGAAGTGTTTTGCTAACGATTTGAGCAACAGTGCCTTTCCAACCCGCGTGAATCGCGGCGGCAATTTTTTTATTGGGGTCTGCAAGTAAAATTGGGCAACAATCCGCTACGCCAACTCCTGCAAAAACACCTGTTTTTCCAGTAATGATTGCGTCATACCCCGATAAATAATCAGGTTGTTGGCCATCCCAAATTTGATCTCCATGTACTTGAAAGGAACGAATCAGTGTTTGCTCAGAGATACCTAAAGAATGGCAAAAACGCGATAGATTTTGTGCGATGTGCTCGGGATGATCGTCGGTATGAACGCCTAGATTAAGCGAGGAATAGGGGGAAGCACTTACCCCTCCGTGGCGGGTGCTGATACCCGCCACGAGATGAGGAATGTGTTGAAATACTTGAGGTTTACACGTCATAACTTAAGCCGTATTGCTTAAGTACTTCGGCTGGAACGCCTGGCCAGTCATTTGGCGTATTTCCCTTATACCCTAAATCATCGATTCCGATGCGGGAGGTATAAAAACCGGTAGCTGTCAAATTACGCATCAAGCTAAAAAAGTTAAC
>CANHCG010000124.1 GCA_947459055.1 Cytophagaceae bacterium
ACTTGTTTTTCAATTTCTTCCATTGTCCTTTGGATCATTTCCTCCGAAGTAGCCAATAAAATAACTTGTGAATCTGCTCCGTGTTCAGCCTGTGACAATAAATCAGCTGCTAGATACCTTGGATTAGCTGTTTCATCCGCATAGACTGCCACTTCTGAGGGGCCAGCTGGCATATCGATCGCAATGCCATTTTGATTGGCATACATCTTTGCGGCTGTCACATACTGGTTACCTGGGCCAAATATCTTGTATACCAGTGGAATACTTTCTGTTCCTAATGCCAAAGCCGCGATTGCCTGAGCGCCTCCAATTTTTGACATATGAGTAATGCCGCACAACTTGGCCGTAAAGAATAGGGCAGGGTGCGTACCGGGTGTACAAAGGATTATTTCGGAACAGCCAGCAATTTGAGCTGGAATGGCCAACATCAAAATCGTAGAAAACAATGGTGCCGTTCCTCCTGGTATGTAAATCCCAACTTTCTCGATGGCCGCGGATTTTTGCCAACAAACCACGCCTGGCATCGTTTCAACTTTTTTTTCTGGTAAAATTTGCGCCTCGTGGAATTTTTTAATATTTGAATACGCCTGAATAATTGCTTTTTGTAATTCAGGATTTGTTTGGTTTGCGAATGTATCTATTTCAACTTGGCTATAATTGATTTCTTCAATTTTCCGCTTTTCAAATTCTAATGTAAAATCTTTTAAGGCTTTATCCTTATTTAATTTTACCTGTTTGAAAATATCTTGAATGACATTTCCTAAAGACCCCGTTTCCAATGCGGGTCTTTCGCATAAGGATTCATATTCGCTTGGATTTGGAAAACGGATTAAATCAATCATTATAAAATCATTTTTTCTATCGGTAAAACTAAAATACCTTCCGCACCCGCTTCCCTTAGGGATTCAATTATTTCCCAAAAATCATTTTCTGAAATAACAGAATGTAAAGAAAACCACCCCTCGGTCGCCAAAGGAACAACAGATGGCGATTTCATACCAGGTAATAACGATATGATTTGATCTAAATTTTCTTTCTTAGCATTTAAAACCACATATTTTGCATTTTGGCCTCGTTGTACCGAATCAATGCGGAATAGCAATTTTGCTAAGATGGCTTTCTTTTCGGTAGATAAATTAGCAAATGCTATGAGAACCGCTTGGCTTTTAAATACTTCAGCTACTTCTTTTAATCCATTACTTAACAAGGTTCCTCCTGTTGAGACAATATCACAAATTCCTTCTGCTAATCCGATACTAGGTGCAATTTCCACAGAACCCGATATCTCATGTGTTTGGGCTTTTACGCCATTGGCCAATAAAAATTGGTTAGTCAAATTAGGATATGAGGTGGCTATGTTTTTTCCTTCAAAATAAGTTAAATCCGTATAGATTTCATTTCTAGGAATAGCTAAGGACAAACGACATTTAGAAAAGCCTAATTCCTTTATAATATCCACTTTTTTTAGATTCTCCATCAGGACATTTTGTCCGATTACGCCCAAATCTGCTACGCCATCTTCCACATAGCCTGGAATATCATCATCCCGAAGAAATAAAAATTCAATTGGAAAATTACTCGATACCGAACGTAATTTGGATCCGCCGGATTCAAATTTAATGCCACACTCTTTGAAAAGTTTCAACGAATCTTCACTTAATCTTCCTGATTTCTGAACGGCTATGCGCAAATTTTCTGTGCTCATGAATTTGTATCTATCTAAAAATAGCTAAGCCCCGAATGTTTCCGAGGCTTGCCAATTATTTTATGTTATAAAAACATTTTAAGAGGATCCTCTAAATATTGTTTAAGCGTTTGTAAGAAGGCCGCCCCTGTCGCCCCATCAACCACGCGATGGTCACAGGTTAACGTAAGCTTCATGATATTGGTCGCATAAAATTGACCATTCTTAACGCCAACGGTCTCTTTGATTCCACCCACTGCAAGAATACAAGATTCTGGTGAATTAATAATCGAAGTAAATTGGTCGATACCAAACATACCCAAATTACTCACTGTAAATGTATTACCCTCCCAATCCTTTGGTTGTAATTGTTTCGATTTCGCCTTGCCACCCAACTCTTTTGCCTCAGCTGAAATTTGTGCAATTGACTTCTCATTCGCAAAACGAATGACTGGAACTAATAAACCATCTTCTACTGCTACAGCCATCCCGATATGCACATGTTTATTTACACGAATCCGATCCTCCATCCAATAGGAATTAACCTTTGGATGTTTTACCAATGAAAGTGAAACAGCCTTTATCACCATGTCATTAAACGAAATTTTAACCGGTAAGACTTCATTCATACTTACACGTGCCTCAATCGCCTTATCCATGTTGATTTCCATAGTCAAATAAAACTCAGGCGCACTGAATTTTGACTCAGAGAGTCTGCGTGCAATCGTTTTACGCATTTGACTATTAGGAATATCCTCGAAACTTTCAGTTCCACTCACAAACGTCGACATCGCACCGCCCGAATTCGGATTGTAATTTTCAATATCCGCTTTCGTAATACGTCCTCCTTCTCCTGTTCCTTGAATCCAATTTAAATTATATCCTTTTTCTTTGGCTAAAGCCCTAGCTAATGGAGATGCTTTTAAGTCTACTCCTGGTTTTGCTGCTGACGTGGCTTCAACTGCCTTAGGAGTTTCTATAGCTTTAGGTGACGGGGTAGTTGCGATAGGTGCTACTACAACAACTGGGGCAGGGGCTGATGCCGCAACGACTGGTGCAGATTCAGCATCTAATATTTTTTGGAAATCAGCTCCTTTTTCTCCGACAATTGCGATGATTCCATCAACAACAATACCTTGCCCTTCTTTGGCTCCGATGTATAAAATAATACCGTCTTCGTAATTTTCTAATTCCATGGTCGCCTTATCGGTTTCCACTTCCGCGATAATATCACCGCTTTTAACCGTATCCCCTTCTTTTTTTAACCATTTAGCGATTACCCCCTCAATCATCGTATCGCTCATTTTTGGCATACGCACGGCTTTAGCTGCAATACCGCTTAAATCAATTGCTGCAGGTGCTTGCGTGAGGGCAGGTTCTGTTACCACTTCGATTGGCTTGTCAGTTGATGGTGCTGAAACGGCTATAGTACTTTTTCCAGCTAATAATGCGGAATAATCTTCACCTGGAGTCCCTACAATAGCAATGATACCATCGACAGGGACAGCTTCACCAGCTTTGATACCAATATATAAAAGAGTACCGTCTTCGTAATTTTCTAGTTCCATCGTTGCCTTATCGGTTTCCACCTCGGCAATAATGTCACCAGATTTAATAACGTCTCCTTCTTTTTTTAACCAATTCGCAATAACACCTTCAACCATGGTGTCACTCATCTTGGGCATTCGTATTACTTCAGCCATTTCTTAAAATTTGAATTCCAAAATTACGTTTAAAACGCTTCTTTTAAAATTATTTTGTAAAATTATTTGTCCTAATCTAGTTTTAAAACGGCCATGAAGGCTTCTTGCGGAATTTCTACATTACCGACCTGACGCATCCGTTTCTTTCCCTTCTTCTGTTTTTCCAATAATTTCCGTTTCCGAGAAATATCACCTCCGTAACATTTCGCCAAAACATCTTTACGTAAAGCCTTCACCGTTTCACGTGCGATAATTTTTTGGCCTATAGCTGCTTGAATGGCAATTTCAAATTGTTGGCGTGGCAATAATTCCCTCAATTTTTCACATAAGCGTTTTCCCCAATCATAGGCCTTATCCCGATGAACAATTGCCGATAACGCATCTACCTTCTCCCCATTTAACATGATGTCTAATTTCACCATTAATCCGGGTTCATATCCTTTGTATTCATAATCCAAAGACGCATAACCTCTAGAAATCGTTTTCAATCGATCAAAAAAGTCAAAAACTACTTCTGATAAGGGCATGTCAAAGGTTAATTCTACCCGGTCCGTTGTTAGGTATATTTGATTTTTTAAAATCCCTCGCTTGTCCATACATAAGCTCATAATCACCCCAGTATACTCGGATTTGGTGATTATTTGTGCTTTAATGTAGGGTTCTTCTACGACATTGATCAAATTAGGTTCTGGTAACTCACTCGGCGCCGAAACCCATTGTTCTTCGCCATCCGTTGTTAATACTTTGAATTTTACGGATGGAACGGTTGTTATGACGGTCATATCAAATTCGCGCTCCAAACGCTCTTGCACGATTTCCATGTGTAACATCCCTAAGAATCCACATCGAAATCCAAATCCTAAAGCCATTGATGTTTCAGGTTCCCAAACTAAGGAAGCATCATTCAACTGCAGTTTTTCCATAGCATCCCGTAAATCTTCAAATTCAGAAGTTTCAACAGGATAAATTCCCGCAAAGACCATCGGTTTTACCTCTTCAAATCCCTGGATAGCAGTTATACATGGATTTGCTACTTGGGTTATCGTGTCACCCACTTTCACTTCTTTGGCCTCCTTAATACCCGAAATCAAATAACCTACATCACCGGTTTTAATGATGGATTTAGGCTCTTGTTCTAAGCCAAGCGTTCCAATTTCATCGGCATAATACTCTTTGCCCGTGTTCATGAATTTTACACGATCACCCTTTCGTATTTCGCCATTATATACACGGAAAATTACCTCTATACCTCGGTATGAATTAAATGTAGAGTCAAATATCAATGCTTGTAAAGGCTCTTCGGGATTCCCTTTTGGAGCAGGAATACGCGCAATAACCGCATCCAGAATATCTTGAATGCCAATTCCTTCTTTCCCGGAGGCATGAATGATATCTTCTTTTTTACATCCAATTAAATCGATGATTTGATCGGATACATCATCCGGCATGGCCCCTGGTAAATCGATTTTATTTAAAACAGGAATGATTTCCAAATCATGATTGATCGCTAAATACAAATTGGAAATCGTTTGTGCTTCGATTCCTTGAGAGGCATCTACGATTAATAATGCACCTTCGCAAGCCGCAATTGACCTTGATACTTCATATGAAAAATCGACGTGACCTGGTGTATCAATTAAATTCAATGTGTACAATTCTCCATCTTTTGGATATTGCATTTGAATCGCGTGAGATTTAATTGTAATTCCTCGCTCGCGTTCTAAATCCATATCATCGAGTAATTGATTCATCATATCCCGTTTTTGAACCGTATTTGTGAATTCAATTAAGCGATCGGCCAAAGTACTTTTACCATGGTCAATGTGCGCGATAATACAAAAATTACGTAGGTGTTTCATTCAATTTTAATAAGTTACACTAATCCATTTCATCAATATAGCAGACAAATATCCACCATACGTACCCACTGCATAGCCTAATAAGGCTAAAATGATACCCATCGGTGTCAATTTGGGACTAAAGGCTGTAGCCACAATGGAAGTTGACGCAATACCACCAACATTCGCTTGTGACGCTATGGCCATGTAGTGGTAGGGAGCCTTAAGCCATTTTCCAACTACAAATATAGCCAAGCCATGAATGGCAATCCATATAAATCCTGTAAATAATAAGATTGGTGTTGAAAATAAATGTGTGAGGGATATTTTTAATCCGATTGAGGCAATAATAAAATACAAAAATAAGGTTGAAATAACATCTCCACCTTCTGCGTATAATTTTCTAATCTTTGTCATTCCCATTAAAAGTCCAAATACCGTACTAAATAGAAATACCCAAAAACTTTTATTTAAGAATTGAAAAACTGGTTCATTACTGCCTAACGCTAACAAGTTGGTCGCTAAATATTGAGCTATTTGTGTCATTGCAAAACCCAAACCCAGCATGTACAATAGATTGATAAAAGTAAAGGCCTTATGTGTGCTATATTCTTCCCAATCTAATTCAAGGTATTGGCTATCAAATTTTGCCTTAAAATATCGATTTATTTTGGCCTGAAAAGGGATTAAAATAAGTAAGATGGCTAACCAGGTTTCTCCAAAAAACACATCCACTGTGACAGCTTTGGCTAATTCAT
>CANHCG010000125.1 GCA_947459055.1 Cytophagaceae bacterium
GTTTTTCACCGATTTCAGCGAGACGCTTGGCGATTTCGGGTTTGGCATTTTGGGCTTGAATACTGGAGAGGTAGGTTAATTCAGAGATCCAGTCGTTTTTTTCTTTGGCTATGAAAGCCAGTTTATACTTGATGTTTTCGGATTCTTGGTTAGAAGAGGCAAGGTTTTGAAGGTAGATCTTTTCTGCTTCGAGGAGTCGGTTAGATTTAAAGAGTAAATCGGCCTTTTGGATTTCCTTTGTATCTATTTGGCAATAAGCGCGTTGCCCAAAGCCGAAGCAAAAAATAAGGTAAAATATAATTTTATTTAGATGGCTTGCTTGCATAATTCGAAAAACTATGATAGTTTTGCACCGCAATAAAGGGAAATTATCGCTGAATTGCAAAATGAAGTTGGCCAGTGGCTAAACTTCCCTAGGGCTCCAGCGTGGGCCATTTGATATACAAGCGTAAGCTTGATGATTCCGTAGCTCAGTCGGTAGAGCAATACACTTTTAATGTATGGGTCCTGGGTTCGAATCCCAGCGGGATCACCACCCAAATCAGAAAACACTGTTTATTTCAATATAGACAGTGTTTTTTTTTGCTCGCTAGCTAATCCTATGCTATTGGGCACGTATAGATACAACCTACCCCCATCTTAAGCGATTACATAAATTTTACCAGTAGGGCCCATTTTCACATTTCGAATCCGGCCATTATTTTCTAAAAAGTGCTTTATCTGCATAAAAAGTACCAAAAGGTACAAGTGAAGCTAAAAAAGCCCCAAAGACTTTGACTAGGTTCCATCGATTTAAATATGAAACTTGAAGCAGTAAAACGACGTAAAGAACAAAAAGAATTCCATGGGCCAAACCAACTATGTAATTAGGCTGTGGCATAGCGTATTTGTATTTTAAAATCATCGTAAAACCCAAAAGTAAATACGAACAACCTTCAATAAATGCCACAATTCGTAGTCTCCCTAATGCCGTTTTTAATAAATTTTTAACCATTGTGTTTTATATAGGGTACAAATATCAATAAACTAAATTAAAAATTAAACGATATCTTCAATTGTCCTAATGTTCCGTTATCCCCTTTATAAGCTCAATAAATAGCCAGTTAAATCCGAAAGATCTTTTTCTTTCAAGCCCATCGAGCTAGGTTCTGGCATTAAACTGTTTTTTTGTTGGACCCTGGACGTTACGTCGGAGGCTTTGATCGTATTCCTTTTCCCTGTTAAATCTTTTAAGATAATTTGTTTAGCATCTGCCATTAAAAAGCCATAATAACTACCAGCGTGAGTACTAATCATCCAGGGTTCATATCCAAAAGCTAAGCTTGCTGAAGGGTTTATGATGGCGTCAAGCATACTTTTTTTGTCAAACTTCTTTTTGATTAATGTTAAATCTGGCCCTATATCCGCTCCTTTTCCGGCCATTTTGTGGCAGGTCATACAATTGGTTTCAAAAATCTGTTTACCTTTTTTTGCGTCCGATGGCATATTTAAGGCCAGGTCGATCGATATTGATTTTCCTCCTGAACGTCTAAAATAATCGGCCGCTAAACTTCGGATGGAAATGTCTTTGTTGCTGAATATATGCATCTCTATTATCTCTCGAACCTTGGATTTAATTTTGCCTTTGGCGGCATCAGTCATCAATAATCTAGCACCATAGGTATCTAACGCTAATTTTTTAGCTAATTCTTGCTTTTTCTCAACTGTTAATGTAGTATCATTCAACAATAAATTTTCGGATTGAATCATCTCTTTTTGTGCCTGACTTAATTGTTGCTCTTCCTCCTGTTTCCAAGCAATGACATTTTCCCAAGTATTTGTCTTGCGGAAACTTACCCAATAATCTGCTTGTTGGGCCACGTCGGTCAATTTCGATTTTGTTAAATCAAGCATCGCATGCGCCGCCTCTGGCGAATTCATAAAGGCGATGGTGGTCATCGCTTCTTTTCGTTGAATGGCTGTCAATGAAGGTGATTGCGCTCTTTTTTTAATCAAATTTATGCTGGCATTGGGATGCAATTCCCACAAAATGGCACATTGTGCGGCGGAATATTTCAGGGGGTCAGCCGGCAATGATTTAAGAAAATCTGCATAAAATAAATCCTTTTTTGCATCCACCCCGATTCCCAAGGCGGTCACTAAATAAGGATCTTTTGCGCTTATTTTAGCAGCTATTTGCTGTAAACTGGTATTGCTTTCAGGGTAGCTTAGGTCCCTAAGACTTATCGCTATTTCTCTTAAAATGGCCGAATGCAAGGGGTATTTTAATAACTTCTGATTGATCAACTGAAGATTTTTGCCAGATTTGCGCAAGGCTCGGTAAGCAGTTACCGCCATTTCGGATGAGTGTCCAGCCTTCTTTGTTGGGTTGTTTATGTTTTGATATAACATATTTTCCACTTTTTCTAAGCCTTTGGGTCCCAATGCCGCCATTAACCAAATGGCCCTGGCTTGAATGTAGGGATTTGGGTCTGATAACAGGGGTAAAAGATCTGGAAGTATTTTTTCGCCTTTATTTTTTAATTTTTCAAAGGCAAGCGCTCTCACATTAATGGCAGGTGATTTTAACACGCCGACGAGTCCCTGGGTGCTGGTAAAATCTAGGATTGGCGCTTTTAGTTTTTTGCCTTTTGGCCTAATGCGGTAAATTCTACCATATCCTTTTTTGTCATTCATGGCATGCCCTCCTACGACTGCATCATACCAATCAGCCACATAAATGGCGCCATCAGTACCTGTGACTGCGTCGCTAGGTCTAAACCATTTTCGTTTATCGGCTTCAAAATTGTCATTCCAGACATAGTAATCATCCGAAACCGGAAATGAACTTAACAAATCAAATCTGTTCATATGGAAGCCCGCCCCTTTGGGACTTGTCTTATATCCAAAAACTAAATTCCTACCAGCTTCGCAACTTAAAAGCACTCCCCTATATTTTTCACCTAAGGCATCTCCTTCATAAACGGTTACTCCTGTAGGGGAACCGGCACCTGTTTTATCGCCGACTTTCAGCACACCCGGGTCCTCTTGGTGCCAATGTGCCGTAAAAATATCTTGGTCTAACCTTCGATCTCCTTGCCAATATCGGGTTCCGTCTTTGGAAAAATACCCTGCATTACTTCCTTCCATGAGCCAAGTAGTGCGGCAGGCAATAACTTGGTCATCGTTGTCATTTTGCCACATATTGCCATAGGAATCCATGGCAACCTCATAGCTATTTCTAAAATTATGCGCCATCACTTTTAATTGGCTCGCATCAGGAGCTATTTCTAAGGCCAAGCCCCCTACCCACACCCTGCCATCATCGCTTTTTTGATTTCCCTCATTACTTTTATTGTAAGGCGTTCCACCCGCATAGAGACTACCGGAACGAAGTGTCCAGCCCGTTTTATCTTTCACCACATGAGGCCCCGCATTTCCTACATTAAATAGGAATTTTCCATAAGGAGTGGCTAAAAAGGAGTGCAAAGAATGGTCATGGTCAAATCCCCCGAATCCAGTTAAAAAGACTTCCTTTTTGTCGGGTTTATCATCTTGATTTTCATCTGTATATACAATGACATGAGGTGACGCACTAACAAAGATTTTATTTCCGATGACCGCTATGCCTAGTGGGGCTTTTAAATCCATATCTTGCGTAAAGACGGTGGACTTATCCGCTTTGCCATCTTGGTCGGTATCCTCTAAAATGACAATTCGATCCCCTTGATTTTTGAAGTTAAATCGAGTGTCTGGCTTATTGTTAAAGTCGCGATATTCAACGGCCTCGGTCACCCAAATGCGCCCTCTGGCATCCACGTCCATATTGGTCGGGTTATACAACATCGGTGATTCCGCCCAAAGCTCGACCTCCAAACCCTCCGAAACAAACAATGTTGTTCCATCATTGGTGAAAAACAATGGAAAAAGAAGCAGGAGAATGGTGCTTATGATTTTCATAGATAACAATGGGTTGTTAATAATTAATCGTTTTTTAGGACACTAAATCTCTGACAAATCGATTGTTTTTTAAATAGCTTTCCAGCATGGTTTTTCCTGGAGGAACGGCCCCTTCTATTTGGATGGCTCCGGCATAGCCAATCTCATCGATGCAATTTTTTACGCGTTGGAAGTCAACTTTCCCTTGGCCCAACAGCGCATCATTTTCTTTAAAATGAAATTCGCAGATTTGATTTTTCTTACCTAACCATTTGATTTCTTCATAGATATTATACCCCATTTTTTCCGAATTAGCCACATCGTAATAGACCTTTAGATTGGTCGAGCCTACCGCGTCTATGATGCGCATGTGCTCTTCTGCACTTAACCAAGATTCAATGCCCAAGGTGACGCCTGCTTTTTCAGCGATGGGTACGATGTCCTTGAATTTTTGAATGACCGCATCTTGTCCCTTGGTGTCATTTTTCAAGTCCCCTTGATTGAAAAATGCGATTAATACGGCTTTGATATTGAATTCTTTGGCGACATGAATGCTATCGGCTACCCATTGGTCAGTTTGAGGGTCTGATTTAAAGGGGTAGTTGTTAAGCTCACCGATGCCTAAACCGGTAAAGCCAACTTTAAAGATTTTAGCTAAGGATTTATACGCTTCCTGAACATCTTTTCTTCGCAAATGCATGTTGTTCGCTTTTAAACCAAGGCTTAATTGGACACCATCTAGCCCGATTTCTTTCGCCATTTCCATGGCCCCTAAATTGGAGGTGTTGGAGATCGACCAATCGCATGCGCCGATGGAAAATCGTTTTTCTATTGCCTTATTGTTTGTCTCGGTCAACAGGGTATTTTGAGGTGACATGGCAGCAAAAATCCCCAAGGCGCTTTGTTGTAAAAATTGCTTTCTTTTCATATGATTAATAGGTTTATGGCCTTTAAATTCACTCAAATTACTAAATTATCTACCCAGTGGAATTAATTTTGGGATTAAATTTGGTAGCCCAAGTTTTAATTCATTAATCTCGAATAAACTCCCCTTTTGGCTTGCCATTGGAATGATTAAATTGGAATTTACCCCACTAATTTTTCCGTTTTGTTTCTAAAATAAATAAGGGCCAAAGGCACCAGACAAAGTAGCATGACAAAGGAAGCAAAGTAGAAAATATAATCCATCGAAATCTGAGCATCTCGGAGCATTCCTCCCGCATAAATGCCGATCCCTCCCACCACACAAGCAAATAAATTTAAAATCCCATAGGCGGTAGCCCGGTATTTTTCATCAATAATCGTACACAAAATAGGCATGAGGTTCGCATCCGAAAATACCTTGGTAAAGGCATACATCATAAATCCTAAAATCGCTATTTCAATGTATGGGGTATTTACTGCTAATAAAACACCAGGAATTGCGATCAATAAGCCTATCGCCGGTATTAGCATTCGCGCTCGTTTATTGCTTTGGTTCCAGCGATCAGCCAGTAAGCCGCCGACGACAACCCCAACCATCGAAAAGGGATATAAATACCCCGTTGCATATAAGCCTGCAATTCCCTGAGAAACATGAAAACGCTCTTGATAATACGTGGGTAGCCAGCCCATAATCAGCCAACCTACAATTCCCAATAAACACCAAAATCCAAGTAACAGCGTAAAATTGAGATTTGTCATTAAGGTGCTCATCGTCTGAAAAAAATTGATCTTTTTTTCTTCAATGCGATTGCTGGTGGAATCTTCTCTGCGAACAGGTTTGTCTTTGAGGAAAAATGCTAATATCAAAGCATATCCAATACCCAATATGCCAAATAAATAAAAAGCATAATTCCATGTATGCATTTCGGCCAACCACCCCCCCAGAAAGCCTAAACTTTGTCCCGCGATAATGCCCGTCATATGGATTCCTACCGCTAAAGACCTCGTTTTATTGCCATGATAATCCGTAATTAGTGCCAAGGCCGCCGGCAAATAACAGGCCTCACTGATACCCATGACAGCCCTTGTCAGTAAGAGCATATTAAAA
>CANHCG010000126.1 GCA_947459055.1 Cytophagaceae bacterium
AGATAAAGTCTTTTTACACCCAGTTGGGGGTTATTTATTTTTCTTAGCCATTTTATTTTTAATGTTTCAGGCCGTCTTTACGTGGGCGAATTACCCGATAGACGCTATTGATGGGGGGGTAGCCTATTTAAATGATTGGCTGAAAGGAATATTACCCGCATCGGCATTGACGGGGTTATTGACCGACGGCCTTATTGCAGGAATTGGGGGTGTGCTCATTTTTGTGCCCCAAATTGCCTTTTTGTTTTTGTTTATTTCGCTTTTAGAAGAAACTGGCTATATGTCCCGCGTGATGTTTATCATGGATAAATTGATGCGGCGGTTTGGCTTAAATGGAAAATCGGTAGTGCCGTTGATCTCAGGAGTAGCTTGTGCAGTCCCAGCGATTATGAGTACTCGGTCGATTGGTTCGCGGAAGGATCGTTTGATTACCATTTTGGTAACTCCATTGATGTCATGCTCGGCACGACTACCCATATACACCGTCTTGATTGCTTTGGTGGTTCCGGAAAAAAGCACCTTTTTTGGCATGTTTAATTTACAAGGCTTGGCCTTGTTTGTGCTGTATTTATTAGGCTTTTTCATGGCCTTAATTTCTGCTTATGTCATGAAATTAATCTTAAAAGCCAAAGAACGCAGCTACTTTATTATGGAATTGCCGACTTACAAAGGGCCACGCTTCAAACATGTGGCGTTAACGATTTGGAATTCAGTCCAGGCCTTTGTTTTTGAGGCGGGGAAAATTATTGTAGCGATTTCGGTTGTATTATGGGTGCTTGCGAGTTATGGTCCGGGAGATAGCATGGCGAAAATCGGGGATCGGGTGACTGTGGAAAATCCGCAGTTGAACGGCATTGCCTTATCCAATAAAATTGCATCTGAAAAATTAGAAAACTCGTATGCGGGTCATTTTGGTAAATTTATTGAACCAGCGATACGACCTTTGGGATACGATTGGAAAATTGGAATTGCATTAATTACGTCTTTTGCAGCACGTGAGGTATTTGTGGGTACGATGTCGACGATCTATAGTTTAGGTGGCGAGGTCGAGGATGAAAATGCCACCATTAAAAACCGGATGCGCGCTGAAATTAATCCCGCGACGGGCAAGCCTCTCTATGATATGGCCTTAGGCTTTTCGCTTTTGATATTTTATGCTTTTGCGATGCAATGCATGAGTACCTTAGCGACCACTTACCGGGAGACGAAATCTTGGAAATATCCGTTGATTCAATTTAGCTACATGACGGCATTAGCCTATCTGTCTGCTTTTGCTGTTTATCAGTTACTTTCTTAGCGAGGAATAGGAATAGAAGTTGAGGCCAAATTGCTCGAACCTTTTGCTAAAATTTTCCCTTCCGCATTATACATTTTCGCTTCTACATTAGCGATTTTTTTTCCTACTCGGAACACTTCAGAGGTTACTGTGATGATTTCGCCGGCTTTGGCACCAAATAGGAAATCCACATGCAAATTGATCGTTACATATAAATAATCGATCTCAATGGTAATGAGGGTCATGCCCATTAATTCATCCAACATCGTAGAAATGATGCCGCCATGTAGCACACCTGCATGGTTACATTGATCTTCACGCACCACAAATTCTACGGAAATACTACCCATTTCAGCCTTTTTCAAGGTTCCATCTAGCCAATTGGATATGGGATTGGGGTTTCCGTCTGCAATTTTACGGTTAAGATGTTGGTTTAAAAATGCAATAACGGGTTGGTTGGGTTTCATATATTTTTAGGCGGAAATGTAAAGTAAAATTAGGGACGAGTCCAAGTAGCGGTCCGACCGAACATCGGGCTGCCTATATATCCACGGATTTCAAGTATTTTATTATTTTCCTTGGATTTGAGAATGCAATCATAGGTTTTTCCTGATTTCGGGTCATAAATTTTACCATCTTCCCAGCTAGAACCGGTGAATTTGAAATCATGTAAAATGACTAAACCGATTAAGTCACGATTTTTTAGTTTCGCGTCTGGATTATTAGTGTCTTTTTTGCCGGGAGTTTTACCCCAAGAGATTTTTCCATAATATTTATCACCTTGTTTAAAAATACTGATTTTTCCGTCTTTTTCTTGAGAAAGCCATTCACCTAAAATGACATCAGCATTTGAATTGCTAGCTAAGGCACTTATTGAAAAAATCAGGGATGTAAATAAAAGGAAGATAAAGTTTTTCATGGGTGTTGAATATGGTAGGACAAATATATAACGAAATCGGGATTTAATATCTAACGAATAGAATTGAAAATGGTTTGCCACAATCACTTGGAATGCTTATTTTTGTCAGATATATGCTCAACAAACGTAGTTTTTAGAAACAAAAGGACATAAGCTTATGAATTACAATTTAGCACAGATTCCTGAAAGAACCGAAAAGCCCCGTCAGAAAGGCCTTACAATGGTGATGGATAAGGGATTGAGTCTTCGCCAAGTGGAGGATTTTTTAGAGATGGGAGCGGCGCATACCGATATTGTTAAATTAGGTTGGGCGACCTCCTACGTGACGCCTAATTTGAAGGAAAAATTGGCTATTTATAAATCTGCGGGTATTCCAGTGTATTTTGGAGGTACTTTATTTGAAGCATTTTATATTCGGGGCCAAGTAGATGAGTATCGTCGTGTCTTGGACCAGTACGGTATGGAATATGCAGAGGTTTCCGATGGCTCGGTCGATATGGAGTCTGATGTTAAATGTGAATTTATTCGGACCTTGTCTCAGCAGGTAACTGTTTTGTCAGAGGTAGGTTCCAAAGATGAGGCTAAAATTATCCCACCCTATAAGTGGATAAAATTGATGAAGATGGAATTAGAGGCGGGTTCTTGGAAGGTTATTGGGGAGGCGCGTGAAGGAGGGAATGTTGGATTATTCCGTTCTTCCGGGGAGGTTCGCCAAGGCTTGGTCGAGGAGATTTTAACTGAAATTCCGGAGGAAAGAATTATTTGGGAGGCGCCGCAAAAATCCCAGCAAGTCTGGTTTGTGAAATTAGTGGGCGCTAATGTCAACGTCGGAAATATCGCACCCAATGAAGTCATTTCATTAGAAACTATTCGATTAGGCTTGCGTGGAGATACGTTTGATCATTTTTTGACCAAATAAAATAGCTAATATGCTCCACCAATTCCTTGATCTTTTAAAAGATCCCCTAACGTTTTTAACAGGATTCATCGCAGCGCATGGCCCCTTGACCTATGCGCTTTTATTTGCCATTGTATTCGTAGAAACGGGATTTGTCGTGATGCCTTTGTTGCCCGGCGATTCATTGTTATTTTCGGTGGGTTTATTGGCGGCGGCCTCGGGCCAATTAGCCTTAAGTACCGTCATTCCCATGTTGATTATCGCCGCCTTGTTAGGCGACCAAGTAAATTATTTTTTGGGCCGATATTTCAGCTCTTGGATTCAAAACAAAGAGCAAATCTTATTTTTAAAGCGTTCACACATCGAACAAACCGAAGCGTTTTATGCCAAATACGGTAGTAAAATGGTTATTCTTGCCCGTTTTGTTCCCATCGTGCGGACAGTAGCTCCTTTCGTTGCCGGTGCGGGAAGAATGTCTTATCCGATTTATTTATTGTACGGATTTTTAGGGGCGACCTTGTGGGTGACGTCCATTTCGTTGGCCGGTTTTTATTTAGGGGATAACGTCTTTGTCAAGGAAAACTTTGAAAAGGTGGTGTTAGGCATCGTCTTCGTTTCCGTGATTCCAATCCTCTTAGGTGTTATTAAGCAATTTTTTTCTCGGAACTAATATGGCGATTTCGGCGCAATTTGGATTAATTGGATATCCCCTAGGCCATTCCTTCTCCAAAAAATATTTTACAGAAAAATTTACCGCGCTAGGTTTATCTGAGAGCCATGCCTATGAACAGTTTCCGATTCCGAACATCGAGGAATTACCGGCGCTATTAGCGACCTATTCGGGTACCTTGCGAGGTTTGAATGTGACGATCCCTTATAAGCAGCAAGTGATTCGGTTTTTGGATGAAATCGATCCGGCGGCCCAACGAATTGGGGCCGTTAATACAATTAAAATATTGTCCAATGGACATAAAATTGGATATAATACCGACTATTGGGGATTTCGAAAGAGCTTAGAACAATGGCCCGCCTTTGAAAATTTTCGGTCTAAAAAGGCCTTAGTTTTGGGTCAGGGAGGTGCCGCCAAAGCGGTGATTGTGGCTTTGCAAGATTTGGGATTCGAGGTTGTGAAAGTTTCTCGTGTGTCCACGGATGATGCGATTTCGTACGACATGGTTCCGGATATCTTGGATCAAATCGGGCTAATGGTTAATTCAACACCTTTAGGCATGTCGCCGAATGTAGAGACCTGTCCTCCATTGCCTTATGAGTCCGTGGGTGCGCAGCATTATTTTTATGATTTGGTATATAACCCGTTAGAAACCGAGTTTTTAAAACGAGGTTTGGCCCAGGGAATCGGGGGGATTCATACAGGAATCGATATGTTGCACGGTCAGGCGGATAAGGCCTGGGAAATTTGGCAAGCTTAACGTAAATAAACGCCCCGCATTTTTTCGTCGGAAATGATGACTTGCACGTGTTCCGCTAAGGTTGTCGATAATTCATATCCGATGTAATCGGCAGAAATTGGGAATTTTCGATAATTTCGGTCAACTAAAACAGCAACCTGAATTTTTTTCACCGGAATACTTAAAAAAGGCGCTAACGAATAAGAAAAAGTCCGGCCCGTATTTAAGACATCGTCGACGACAATGATCACTTTATTTTCAAAAACGGATAAATCGCAATCAAATTCGACAGGACTTTCATAAGGAACCTCTTTATTTAATCGAATCGCCACGGCTTGAGCAGACATTTTTGAGATGTCATGGATATGCTCACAAATGAATTCAGCCAGCGAAAAACCTTCCCCAATAACCCCTGCAATGATGATTTCCTTTTCTTCGAAATTATTTTCATAAATCTGAAAGGCAATTCGCCTGATTTTTTGAAGTAAGGCGGGTCCGTCTAAAAGTTGTTTTGCCGACATGCTGTGGGTTATATTTCGAAAATAGCATTTAAAATTACCAAAATAATCCAAATTTTGTACCTTTGCGCATTATTTAGCGTTTAAAATTATTGTTATATGGCCAAAATGTACGGGGCGCAGCAACGCCAACAAATGCAAGCTCCTTCCAATCCACTCGCGATTAAGACAAAGAAATATGGCTTAGAAAAAAACAAGTACATAGGGATGTGTATGCGTCAATTAGTGGCTAATCAGTGGAAATGGGCATTTATTCCCTTGGTATTAATCTTGGCAAACGTAGCGCTTAATCTAACAGGGACCTATAAAAATTATTGGATTTATATTTTCGTGGCCATTGGGGTCATTGGTTATGTGCTTTTTTGGTTGATTCAATTCACAGGAATCACCCAATTAGCGCAATACAAGCAATTATTTGACAAATACCGATATGAAATCGATTCTCGTCAAATCATGATGAAAATTTCGGAGAAGGAAGGTGGAATGTTGAAATGGGATATGATTCTTCGTGCCTATAAAGACAAGCAGGCCTATGTGTTGGAAATGGGGAAATACCAATTTATGTATTTGCCTTTTTCGATATTTACGAATGAAAACGATAAGAAGTTGATGGATAAAATCCTACGCGACAAAGGATACATTAATTAATTATGGGCCGCCTCTTAGCGATCGATTTTGGTTTAAAAAGAACGGGGATTGCCGTCACCGATAGCTTGCAAATCATCGCCAATGGCCTGGAAACCGTTCCGACCCATACGCTGCTCGTATTTTTGCAGACTTATTTTGCAAAGGAAGTGGTGGACCAAGTGGTCATCGGAATGCCTAAAAATCTCGATAATTCAGATACGGATTCGACGGCAGGCGTTCGCTTTTTTATTAAATCTTTCAAAAAGAAATTTCCTGAAATGCCCTTAAT
>CANHCG010000127.1 GCA_947459055.1 Cytophagaceae bacterium
ACCACAAACAGCGAATAGGCCGTCGCCAAAACCGGATTTACGCCAAACAAATAAACCAACACGGGAACCGTTAAAATGGAACCTCCGCCACCGATTAATCCTAGGGAAATGCCGATAAATAAGGAAGCCAAATAGCCGAATAATTCCATGGGTAAGCGTTGTTATTTGATGTGCAAATTTCGGCTAAGTTGCACATCTATTTCGTGATTTTTATCACATCCCAAAAAATTAGAGCTGTAAAAAATTATTTTAGCACCTTACTCACCAAATCCTTTAAAAATCCCTCGACATATCGGGCTTTATTTTCACCGTTCGCATCGGTCAAGCGAGGTAAATGCATACTAAAAAATAACTGCGAATGCGCCGTCTCCACCAAGGTACTACTCAAGGAATGAGGATAGGCATAGCTCGGATTTTTCGCCACAATAATTTCTGAAATTCGTGCGCAAAGTTCTTTGTAAGGCTTAAACACCTCATTGGAATTAATTTCCTTGACATCCTTGACCAAATAGGCTTTGCTACTTTCGGAAATGACGATTTGGTGTAAGAATTTTTTATTGTAGTCCGACTGCCCCGCGCTTTCCGGCAAATCATCCGTTAATAATTCCACCAATCGGTCCAATTTCGCCTTAGGATCTGCCATCGGTTGCAACTGAAACACCACCAAATATTCCATGTACGACCAATACCAATTCAAAATATACAACAACAAGCGATGCTTATTCTCAAAATAGCGATAAATCGTCGCCTCCGTCGTATTCATCTCCAGCGCTAATTTTTTAAACGTAAAAGCCTCAAATCCCAAACTGTAAATCAGGTCTATCGCGCTCTTCACCATTTGTTTCCCCAATTCCGTCCCCTCCGGATCTCGTACATAAATCCTCTCATTCACTCGAAAACTTAACGAATAATCCATCTTGGCTTTTTTTCTTGACAAAAATAATAATATAAATACTATCGCAAAAGATATTTTAATATTATTGATAATAGTATTACTATTATTTAAAAAGTATGTAATTTTGCGACTGAATCAATTCAGCAAGACATGAAAACCAAAAGTCCTATCGAACGCATCCGCCTATTGGTTCTGGGGCACAAAAAAGAAGTCGTATCAATCTATCTATTTTCCATCTTATCCGGGGTTGTCAATTTGAGCCTTCCGCTCGGCGTACAGACAATCATCGGTTTGGTGATGGGAGCGACTATGGTGACGTCGATTTACGTCTTAATTTTTTTCGTTGTCCTGGGCGTGTTCTTCGTTGGTTTATTTCAAATAAATCAAATGCGAATTATCGAATCCATACAGCAGCGGCTTTTCGCCTCCTATGCCTTCGATTTTGCTGAAAAACTTCCAAAATTGGATTTAAAATACATCGACCATTACTTCATGCCCGAAAAAGTAACCCGCTTTTTCGATGTGGTCAGTATACAAAAGGGTTTTGCGAAATTGCTATTAGATATCCCTATCGCAAGTGTTCAAATTATTTTAGGAATCCTTTTGCTTTCCCTCTATCATCCCCTATTCATCGTCTTAGGATTCGTCCTGCTCGTAGGATTGGGTTTAGTACTTTTCTACACGAGCAAAAAAGGAATCGAAACGAGTATTGAAGAATCTAATTACAAATATGCCGTAGCCGGATTTTTCAGTGAAATTGCTCGGACATTAAAATCATTTAAGTTCAATCAAGGCTCTACGCTGCACACCGACAAAACAGATCATAGCGTCAGTGGGTACCTGCAGGCCCGAACCCAACACTTTCGAGTTTTACTTTTACAATACAAAACACTCATCGTTTTCAAGGTGAGTTTGACGATTTTAATGCTCACGTTAGGTACCTATTTATTGATTAACCAAGTCCTAAACATCGGCGAATTTATTGCCGCCGAAATCGTTATTTTAATGGTGATATCAGCCGTCGAAAAACTAATCGTCAGCCTCGATAGTGCCTATGACGTCATGACGGGCTTAGAAAAATTAGCCAGCGTAACCGAATGCCCCGAGGAACGATCCGGTAAAATGGCCCTCGAAGCCCCCACTGGAATCGAAATATTAATGCAGGATTTTAGTTATTCATTTATCCCCAACAAGCCCGCGATTCAGTCAATCAATCTACATATCAAATCCGGTGAAAAAATCAGTATTTTAGGGCCGTCTGGCTCTGGAAAATCCCTGTTGCTCCGCATGATTACAGGAAATTATCCAGATTTTGAAGGGATGCTTTTAATCAATAAAGTACCAATCCAAAACTATGAACTAAAAAGTCTTCGCCAAAAAACAGGCGTCCTGTTGCCCGGCCAAGAAATTTTTGGCGGAACGGTGTGGGAAAATATTAGTTTGGGCCAACAAAACATCAGCCCAACCCATATTTTAGCTAGGGCCACCGAACTAGGATTTGAAGATTTCATCAGCCATTTTCCTTTAGGATTTGACAATATCCTCGAACCCATTGGTAAAAAAACACCTCAAACACTCATCAGAAAAATACTTTTGCTGCGCGCTTTGTGTGGGGAAAAAAGCCTATTGCTTTTAGAGGAGCCTTGGACGGGTTTACCAGAGGATATCGCACAAAAAGTTCGCCAATATTTGCTTGCGTTATCGCCTAAAACAACGGTGGTCGTCGTGACGAACCACCCGGACTTTATTTCAAAAACGGACCAACAAATCAGCCTATCCCATGGAAAAATATAAATCATTCGCCCATATTTATCGGCAAGGGAAAAGTACGGAAATTAAACCGTGGTTGACCGCTTTTTTACTCCTAATCGCCGCCATCATTTTCCTTCCATGGACACAAAATATACGTTCCAAAGGAAACATTACCAGTCTTTTCCAAGAGCAAAGACCCCAAAAAGTCTATAGCCCGATTGCCGGAAAAATCAGCCGCTGGTGGGTAAAAGAAGGCGATTTTGTCAAAAAAGGAGATACCTTGGCCAAAATCACCGAGATCAAAGAAGACTATTTAGACCCTAATTTAGTCCCAAGAACGCAAGAACAATTAAACGCGAAAAAGAGCTATTTGGAGTTTTATGAAAAAAAGGTAGAGGCTAATCAAGCGCAAATTGCCAACTTGAAATCTTCCAAAACGATTAAACTCGAACAATTAAGTAATAAAATAACCCAACTAAACCAAAAGCTTGTCGGTGAAAAAGCCGAACTCGATGCAGCGACCAACGAAGCCAATTTAATCAAGGATCAATTCGAACGAAACCGAAAAATGTTCCAAGAAGGCCTCATTTCACAAACGCAGTTCCAACAACGAAATGCCGCCGCTCAAAACGCCTTAGCTAAAAAAACCATTGCCGAAAACAAAATCAATCAAACCCAGCAGGATTTGCGCAATGCGGCCATCGAACAAGGTGCCATCGAACAAGAATACAACGAAAAAATAAATAAAGCAGAAAGCGAACGTTTTCAAAGCCTTAGCCAGATCGAAACCGGGAAAGGGGATGTCGCGAAACTAGAAAATCAAGTCACCAATTACACGATCCGAAATGGTATGTATTACATCATGGCCACACAGGACGGCCAGATCATTCGGGCACAAAAAGCCGGAATCGGGGAAATCATCAAGGATGGAGAGGAGCTTTTAACGGTCGTGCCAACAGGCAATCGCTATGCGGTCGAAATGTTTGTCCGCCCCGTCGATTTACCACTTCTTCACCCTGGCCAATCCGTTCGATTTATTTTCGACGGATTTCCCGCCATCATTTTTGCAGGTGGCTGGCCCAACCAAAGTTTCGGTACCTTCGCTGGAAAAATTTTAGCGGTCGAAAATACCATTAACGACAACGGCCTTTTCCGTGTCATCGTGGTGGAAGATCCCGAATCTAAAAAATGGCCCCCTCAGATTAAAATTGGTGCCGGCGCCCAAGGGATCGCCCTCCTCAATGACGTGCCTTTATGGTATGAACTTTGGCGAAATATCAATGGTTTCCCGGCTGATTTTTACCAGGTCAACAAAGAGAAAAAAAATGAAAAATAACGTTTTTTTATTACTCTTTTTGGCGCATGTAAGCATAGGACAGACGAAAATTCTGCATCCAGAGGCTTATTTGCAAATTGTGCGCAACTACCATCCTCTCGCTAAACAGGCGAGCATTGGCATCCAAAAATCAGAAGCACAAATCTTGCAAGCGCGAGGGGCATTTGACCCTATACTAAGTCATTACAGTGCTCAAAAAACATTGGATGGGAAAAACTATTTTACCAGCCAAAACCCCGAACTCAGCATTCCTACCTGGTATGGAATTGAACTCAGCGCAGGAAGTCAAAACTTACTTGGAAATCGGACCGATCCTAGCCAAACCCTGGGCCAAATTCAATATTATGGCCTACTTGTTCCCCTGGGGAAAAACCTGCTCATCGATAAGCGGCGGGCGGCGCTCCAACAAGCCAAACTCATGAATAAAATGGCTTATGAAACCCAACGAAGCATGCTCAACGACTTGCTCATGGATGCCATGGAAGCCTATTGGTCCTGGGTAAAAAGCTATCGAGTCTTGCAAATCGTTCAGAAAAATAGAGATATTGCGACCCTGCGGGTGGATTTCGTCAAACGTATGGTCGCCCTCGGCGAACGCCCGGCCGTCGATACGCTCGAAGCCCTGACGCAGCAACAATCCTTCGAAAATGCCTTTCAAGCCAAATTACTTGAATTTGACAATGCCGGCCTCGACCTTTCTGTGTTTCTATGGCAAGAAAACAATACGCCCGTGATGCTAGAGAAAGACGTTTTCCCGGGAGAACTTGATCAGGCATTTGGACTTTTGGCACAATTCGATTTACAATTACCCTCCTTGCTTGAAAAAGCGAATAGCAATCATCCCGAATTAAATGCTTACCAATTTAAAATCGACGCACTAAATGTCGAGAAAAAATTAAAATTTCAAGGGCTTTTACCCAAACTCGACCTCAGCTATCAGCGCCTTAGTCATGAAGGCTCGCCAATTGATGCGAGCTCCTGGCTCAATAATAATTTTTACTATGGCCTTAAGTTCGAAATGCCCCTGCGCTTATCACAAGGAAGGGCGGAATACCAACAAGCCAAATTAAAGGTCCAAGAAGAAAGTCTCAACCAATCCCAAAAAAAACAACAAATTCAAGTCAAAATAGGTCGTTATTTCAATCAATTTGAGAGCCTCCGCAGACAAATCGAGACGCAAGAAAAAGCCACTACAAACTATTTCGCCCTGGTCAAAGCGGAAGAAACCCGCTTCGCCCAAGGCGAATCATCATTATTTTTAATCAATAGTCGGGAAACCAAAGCCATGGAGGCCGCCGAAAAATTAACTGACCTCAAGGCTTATCTATTCAAAACCATTTACGCGCTGCAGGCCAGCGCGGGGGTCTTGATGTAGGTTTTATCCTTTGGTGAGCTTCATAGCAATCGGATCCCAATGAATGATCTTTTTCTGTAAATAACTCTCATTGCAGGCCAATGCCGGCGCAGCAGCTCTAAATCCAAAAGTTGCATCCTCCACGACCGGTTTTTGATTCCGAATCGCATCAAAGAAATTCGTAAAGTGATCCACATGTTCACTATAGCCATCAGGTGCGCGGAAAACGATATCGTCTTTTAAGCGACGCTTCCGTTGGGATTCTGACCACTTCGCATTATACTCCGCTGTCATCTCATCCTGCATCTTTTTGGAGAACGTGAAAACCGAATCATAACCTCCAAAACCTGGTGCCTCTGGCAATAAACTATGCTTAATCGTAATTGTATTTCCTTTCACATCCATGACACCTTCTGAACCGATGAAGCGCGTCACTTCTTGGCCGCCTGTGCCACTGATGAAATTCACTTGAAGTGTCAATTGGAACGCTGGGTGCTCCGGCGTTTCGCCATATTGCATAACCCCTGACATCACATCTGGTAAGTTCCGACCATCATTCCAATGGCTGAATTGACCCGTCGAGAAAA
>CANHCG010000128.1 GCA_947459055.1 Cytophagaceae bacterium
AAGGCTGGAAAGAAATCATCCTTGAAGCCCGCGAAAATGCAGTACCCTTTTACAAGGCACTGGGCTACTCGATTCAAAAAGAATCCTATTTGCTATTTAATGAAATTCAGCATTACACGATGACCAAATCGCTCGTTTAATGGCTATGTGCGAGTCCTTGCGCACTTGGAATTTGATTGAATTCAACACCCGCTTTTTTCGCATCTTTAAATGCTTCTTTGGGTTTAATACTTAAAATTTGAAACAACTCTTGGTCTGATTTCGCATCAGGATTAGGTGTTGTCAAAAGTACATCTCCCGAGAAAATGGAATTTGCCCCCGCCATGAAACAAAAAGCCTGTCCTTCGTAATTTAATTCTAGGCGGCCAGCTGATAAACGAACGGCCGACTTTGGCATCATGATGCGCGCCGTAGCTATCACTCGAACTAAATCCCACACCGAAGCCGTTTTTTGATTTTCAAATGGCGTTCCTTCAACTGGAACAAGATTATTAACCGGAACAGATTCTGGATGTTCGGGTAAATTCGCTAAGGTCAACAACATCCCGATCCGGTCTGCCGCGCTCTCCCCCATCCCGATAATTCCTCCAGAACAAACAGAAATTTTAGCTTTGCGAACATTTCCTAAGGTTTCTAATCGATCCTCATAGGTCCGGGTTGAAATCACATCGTCGTAATATTCCTCTGAGGTATCAATGTTGTGATTGTAGGCATATAATCCGGCGTCCTTTAACTTTTCCGCTTGTTGTTCCGATAACATACCCAGCGTACAACACACCTCCATACCCAAGGAATTTACCCCTTTCACCATATCCAGTACGCGATCGAAATCTTTGTTATCACGCACTTCGCGCCAGGCGGCACCCATGCAAAAACGGGAACTTCCATTGTCTTTCGCACGAACAGCTGCTTGAATTACTTCCTCATAAGGCAATAATTTTTGCACTTTGACATTAGTATGGTAACGCGCGGCTTGGGAACAATAGGAACAATCTTCGGGGCAACCGCCCGTTTTGATCGACAATAAGGTACTAATTTGAACCTCGTTTGGGTCGTGATATTGGCGATGTACCGTCGCGGCTTGATAAACCAAATCTAAAAACGGTTGGTTGAAAATTTGTTCAACCTCCTCACGCGTCCAATTATTACGTACCATATATTCCTATTTTTCAACAAAGATAATGTCTCCTTATTGTAATTCAATCAAATAAGGCATTAAAGCGAGATATCCTTCTCTTTTTTTCCAACGATTTAATTCCCAAATCGATTTCGTCCAAGGCATATTCGATTCAGCAAATTTTTGCGCCATCGAGGTTTCTGATGTGGCAGATTCCAAAATTTGATCTAAAAACGATTTTGCTTTTGGGTAAATCGCTACTTTATAACTTCCTTTTTTCAATTTTCCTTTGGTTGCAGCTAATTCAATCGCCTTATCCAAGCCACCTAATTCATCCACTAAACCCAACGATTTAGCCTGAACGCCTGTCCAAACCCGACCGCCTGCCAGGGATTTTAATTTTTCCACTGACATATGACGTCCTGCCGCAGCTTTGGAGGTGAAGGATTCGTAGCCTTGGTCGACCATGTGCTGCACCACCGACTTCTGAAAATCTGTTAATTCTCCGGCCGAATTCAAGAAATTTGAATTCGCATGCGTGTTGACATGATCTTGCGTAATCCCTAATTTATTGCTTAAAAATTTATCTACATTGAGCCATTGGGCAAAAATACCAATGGAACCTGTGACAGTGGTCGGTTGGGCCACAATCGCATCCGTTCCCATCGCCATGTAATAACCACCCGAGGCCGCATAATCAGACATCGATGCGATTATCGGTTTTACCTTCTTCGCTAATTCAATTTCCCGCCACATGATATCCGAAGCCAAGGACGAGCCTCCTGGCGAATCAATCCGTAAGACAATCGCTTTTACTGATTTATTATCTCGTAATTTTCTCAATTCCTTCACAAAATTATCGGAACCAATACTTCCGTCTCCCCCATTCGTTCCGACAATTTCCCCTTCTGCAACTAATACAGCAATTTTATCTGTACCATCTACTTTTGGACGTGGATCTTTGGCCTTCAGGAAATCTGTGAATTTCATAAATTTCAATTCCTCCTTGGCTCCTAGGTTAGCCTTCGATTTTAACAAAGCCTCAAATTCATCCCAATAGCCTAATTTAACCATGCCCAATTGTTCCGCTTTCTTTGGATTCATCGCCAATAAGCTATCTGCGATTTGATTTAATTTTTCAGCTGGAATTCGTTTACTCTCCGATATTTTGGCAAAAATCTCCCGATTAATGGAGCCAATAAACGACTGGGTTTGCGCTCGATTCTCAGGGCTCATGTCTTCTCGTATAAAGGGCTCTACGGCTGATTTGTATTGACCCACCCGGAAAACCAAAGGTTCAATTTCTAATTTATCAAAGGCCTTTTTAAAGAACATATATTGTACAGAGATTCCATTGAAATCTAATAAGCCAGCCGGATTCAAATAAGCCTCATTGGCCACAGAGGCTAGGTAATAGCCCTTTTCGGAATAAGAATTCGAGTATGCGTAAATAAATTTTTTGCTTGCCTTAAAGGTTTGAAGTGCTGTACGAATTTCAGATAATTGGGCATATCCCGCCATTGGAAAACTGACGTCCAAATAAATGCCTTTGACCTTCGGATCCATTCGAGCGCGCTCGATGGCCGAAAGAATTTGTATTAAACCGATTTTTTCTGTGCTTGAGAAAAATGGGTTTGGAATATCGGCAAAGGGATCATCCTCTTCGATGGAGGCATTTTCAACCATTGGGCGATTCAGATCCAATTTCAAAATCGAATTTTCTTTTACCTCGTATTCGGACTCTCCACTCATGGCAGAGCCTATCCCAATCGTGATAAATAGACCCAGAATTAAGAAAAGAAAAATTCCCACCAAGGTGGCTAAGCTAAATTTGACAAATTGCCACATAAAATTTCAGTTTACAATTGAATCACAAGAATAGTACGCTTCTTAAACAAATTCTACACAAATATGTTCAAAGGCCAAAATCTTAAAACAGCGGAACGTGGGCTATCCGAAATTTTTTCGGTAATCCTCGCGCGATTGCCGAATGACTTCATGGGCAATCTCGCGCCCATAGACATCATCGATATCCACGGCGTTGGTAGTTGTTTCACCTGGCAACATTTTATAGGTCCAAAAATAATGCCGTAAGCGTTGAACGATGTCCTTGGGTGCATCTGAAATATCCCGCCATTTTCCATAAATAGGGTCGTCTTTTAACACGGCGATGATTTTGTCGTCCGCCTCGCCTTTGTCGATCATTCGAATACCTCCAATGGGAATCGCCTGGCATAAAATATCTCCATGAGTAATTGCGCGTTCAGATAAGACCAAAATATCCAAAGGATCCCCATCGCCATGCAGAATGTCTTTTCCTGAATATTTCCGTGCTAATTCAGCGATGCCATCGGCACAATAGGTTTGTGGTAAAAAGCCATAAAGCGCGGGTACGATATTTGAGAATTTTTGTGGTCGGTCGATTTTCAAATAACCGGATTCCTTGTCAATTTCATATTTGACGGTATCCGTGGGGACAATCTCAATAAATGCAGTGACTAATTCCGGCATTTGCGCTCCGATTTGGATGCCATGCCAGGGGTGTGCTTTAAAAAAGTTACGATTCATGAATGGGTAGATTATTTGATGAACTTAGGCGATATGTCCGCAAAATTACAAAATTTTGAAATGATTGCAATCCAAGGACATTTAGTTAAATTTGTGGTTTGAATCGATTTGTCATGATATATCCCATTATACCTTACGGGGATCCAGTGTTAAGAAAGGTTGCGAAACCAATAGATTTCAGCAGTTTGGATGTCCTAAAACTGGCTGACGACATGTTTGAAACAATGTATGCAGCGAGTGGTGTGGGTTTGGCAGCCCCACAAATTGGCATGGATATTCGAATGTTTGTGGTGGATGGTCGACCGATGAATGAGGGCGAAGATGAGGAAGATAAGGATCCGACCTTGGTTGATTTTAAAAAGGTATTTGTGAATGCCACCATTTTAGATGAAACAGGGGAAGAGTGGGGATTTGAGGAAGGTTGTTTATCGATTCCGGGTATACGTGGGGAGGTTTTTAGGCCTGAATATGTCAAAATTCATTATTGGAATGAGCATGGAGATGAAAAAGAGGAAGTATTTGAGGGCTTTGCGGCACGAATCATCCAGCATGAATATGATCACATTGAAGGCATTTTGTTTACAGATCATTTAAATGTGGTTAAAAAACGCTTGATTAAAAACAAATTAACGGACATTACACGAGGTAAGGTTTCGGTGGATTACAAAATGAAGTTGGCTCGATAATTAATAATAATGAAGATTTCTCTTAGCTGGTTACGCGATTTTATTGACCTTTCTCAATTGCCTGAACAAGGTGCGGCGGCCGAATTGGATGTACTTTTAACCAATACGGGCCTCGAAGTGGAAGGCATCGAAGCACATGAAAAAATCCCGGGAGGTTTGCGTGGTTTTGTGGTGGGGGAGGTGATCACCTGTGAGCCATTTGAGGTCAAGGAGAAAATCTTACATGCCACCACGGTGGATGCGGGATTGGGGGAAAATTTACAAATTGTTTGTGGCGCCTCAAATGTAGCAGCGGGTCAAAAAGTCATCGTGGCCACGCCGGGTACGCAATTGTACGATGCCGACGGAAAGGCCTTATTTATGATAGAGCGTCGAAAAGTTTATGGTCAAATTTCGGAGGGAATGATTTGTGCGGAGGATGAAATCGGTCTAGGTAATTCACATGATGGGATTTTAGTATTGGATACGGAGGTGCCAAATGGCACACCGGCGGCCACATTTTTTCAGATACAGTCAGATTTAGTTTTGGAAATTGGGTTAACTCCGAACCGGGCGGATGCCGCGTCCCATTGGGGAGTTGCGCGGGATATTAAGGCGGTAAGTGGATTGCCTATTACCTTGCCAACGATCACTGCGGCTAAGCAATCGGCCCAACAATTCCCTATACAAGTAGAAGTTCAAGATGCTGGTTGCACTCGTTTTTGCGGCGTGACAATCGAAGGGGTTCAAGTAGGTCCATCGCCGGATTGGTTACAAGAACGTTTGTCGGCCATTGGATTACGTCCGATTAACAACATCGTTGACATTACTAATTTCATCTGCCATGGCCTTGGCCAACCCATGCATGCTTATGATTGGCATGCGATCAAAGGCGGGAAATTAATCGTCAAAACCCTTAATCCGGGTACGGAATTTGTGACTTTAGATGGCATAACACGTAAGTTAAGTGCTGAAGAAATCATGATTTGCGATACGGAAGGGCCTATCGGAATCGCAGGTGTGATGGGAGGACAAGATTCAGGGATTCAGGATGGAACGACGCGTGTTTATTTAGAAGTGGCTCATTTTAAGCCTGAACGAATTCGAAAAGCCTCCCAAACCCATGGATTGAAGACGGATGCGTCATTCCGTTTTGAACGGGGGACAGATGTGGAAGCCAAATTATTTGCATTGGAATATGCGGTCCAACTTATTCAATCCATCGCTGGTGGAGAAGTAGCTTCAGATATCTTAGATTATTATCCAGAAAAAGTGGTTCGATCGGAAATTAACGTGTCATTTACACGAATTCAAAACCTGATGGGGGTTGAGATTTCACCGGCGAGAATTCAGGAAATTTTGAAGGCTTTAGATTTCGAATTAGAGTCCATTTCAATGGAAGGTTGTGTGGCTTTTGCACCAGCGTATCGGGTCGATGTGACGCGTGAGGCAGATGTGGTGGAGGAAATTTTGCGAATTTATGGCTTAGATAATATTCCATTATCAGAACATTTAAGCGCTCAT
>CANHCG010000129.1 GCA_947459055.1 Cytophagaceae bacterium
CGCACATTTTTGTGGCGTCATGGGACTTAAAACAGATGGCGTCGTCGCTTGAATCAATGTAGGAATTTGAAATTAAGACATTTTTGCAATCGACGATATCGATGCCGTCGTTATTCCAAAATGCTTTACTATCCACGGTGATTTTATCGATTTTTAATTGATCTACTTGGTCACACACCACCACCCATTCGGCGGCATTTTTGACAACGATACCGGTAAGTTCGACTTGTTTACATTCGCGCAAATAAATAGCCTTTGGGCGCCAAAGGGCAGAACGGTCATTGGCTAGCGCATCTTTTAAAATCCCTTTTTGTACCTGATCGGTGACATTATTGGCAAGTTCGCGGCCTTGTCCGTCGATGACCCCTTTGCCGGTGATGGCGATGTGGTCGGCGGAATAGGCGGTAATGAGGGCTGGAAATCGAGCGCTAAGGTTGTAATCGTAGATATTTGTTGACCCGACGAGTGTGGCCCCTTCTTCGAGGTGGATGGTGACGTTGGATTTAAGTTGGATCGTTCCCGTGAGGTATCTCCCTACATAAAAAACGAGTCGGCCGCCACCTTTTTCATGGATAAAATCGATGGCTTTTTGGATGGAGGTGGTGTTCAGGGTTGTGCCGTTGGACTTGATCCCGAACATGGAGGCTTTGTAATCTTCCGCATAGGCGGAAGTGCCAACGAACACCGTCAAAAACATGACGATCACGAGGTACTTAATCATAGTTTGCTAGGTTTAATGCACTACCTGTCCGTTAGCGCCTTCGAATATAAATTTTCTTTAAGCGCTTTGCAATAAAAGAAGTTTAATATTTTTTCTTCGCAAATTAACTTCGCCAATGGAAGTGTTGAGCAAAAATCGATTAAAGGTTCAACCGGGCAAATAAACCTACATTATCTTTTTCCATTTTCTTTGGCCCGTAATAGTCAAAATTTGCACCTAACCCTAGGGTAAACTTCGAAAAGCTGAGTCCGGCGCGGAGTATAATGGCACTTCGTCCATGCTGCCCGTCTTGTAGATTTTGAATGTACAAAACCTGTGCACGGGTATATAATTGAATTGATTTTGATAAGGCCGGTTTATATTCAACAAGACCCAATGTCTCAAAATTTTTCACGGGTTGTAAAGTGATGCTTGGGTTTAGGACCAGTAACCAGGTACGGTTGGCTTTGAAATACTGCATACCTATTTGTGGGACAAGTCCAAACTTATTGTTCCATTGGGCACCGGCTGCCGCTTTGAAATTTCCAGCTAGCGTGTAAGTTAAATTGTTTATCACAACCATCTCTGTTTCAGTGGGGGTATTGGCATAATCCGCTGCCGCTGTGCTCAAATTAAAAAAGCCCAATTTCCCATTCTTCGAGATGGGCCGTGTGAGAACAGCCTGAAAATTTAGTCGAGCATGCCCAAAAGTTGCCTCCAAGGGTATCGGAGGGAGTGGAGCATGATTTTCTTGGGCAAATGAGCCAAAGGAGATAAGAAATAGAAGTACAATTTTTTTCACGAGGTGCTTTAAGGGTTTGAAATTTAAAGATACATCAGAAAAAAAATTCAACGAAATAGCAAAAGCCTAAGCGCGACAAAACACGTGACTATATCGACAACTAGCTAAATTAGAAGTTTCTGTCAAATTCTATTTTTTCTTTTTCGCGGCTTCGGAATAAATGTATTGTTGGATATCCTTCACATCCTGACTGCTTACTCGGTCCCCGAATGAAGGCATTCCTTTCGGAACGAAAATGCCTTTTTTGACGATATCTTCAATCATTCCAATAATTTCAGGTTTCGAATATGTCAAATTCGGGATCGTGCCTCCGCCAGCTAAATTATGGCAAGCGTCACATAATTTCATAAATAGTTGCTGGCCATGTGCCACCTGACTTGGGCTACCGGTCACCGGAACGTCTAATAATGTTTTCTTTTCCTCTTGAATCAATGCCGGCATTTTGGCCTTGCCATTGATTTTAAAGGTAAAAATTCTGCCCGGTTGGATACTCTCCGTAAATTTGGCGTATTGACCCATCACGCCCCCCCAGCCTACGGCCACGGTGATGTACTGTTCACCATCCACCATATAGGTTATTGGCGGAGCCACGATGCCTGATTTTAAATCATATGACCACACTTTCTTTCCGGTCTTCGCTTCATAAGCGCTGAACATACCCATGGCATTTCCTTGAAAAACAAGTTCTTTGGTTGTTAAAACCCCCGCATCCCAAAATGAAGCGCCTTCGGAACGCCAGACTTCTTTGCCTAAAGCAGGATCCCAAGCGATGAGTCGGCCGAGTACCTTTTGTGCTTTTTTGTCTTCTTTCGTTTCTTTTTTCTCATCGATCTCAGAAGCTGTGTTCCAGGTTTTTGGATCATATTTAAAATCTTTGCGATTTCCATATAGATAAGACATTTCGCGCGATGGGATATAAACCAATTTCGTTACGGGATTATAGGCCATGGCTTGCCAATTATGTCCGCCAATAGGAGAAGGAGCAATTTGCATATTGAATTTCTCATAGCGGCTAAACGGCGTTTCTACCGGTCGGCCTGTTTTCATATCCACATGCGTGGCCCAATTCACATAGGTATAGGGATTTGCGTTCAATAATTCGCCGCTTTGGCGATCTAAGACGTAGAAGAATCCGTTTTTAGGGGCTTGCATAATTACTTTTCGGTCCTTCCCGGCGATGTTGATATCGGCCAAAATCAATTGTTGGACCGCCGTATAATCCCAGGTCTCCCCCGGCGTGGTTTGGTAATGCCATTTGTATTCGCCAGTTTTTACATCAACGGCCACGATGGACGATAAATACAAATTATCCCCACCGCCTGGACTTCGCACTTCGCGGTTCCAAGGAGACCCGTTTCCAGTTCCGATGTACACATATCCTAAGTCTTTGTCATAAGCAAATCCATCCCAAGCAGTTCCACCGCCTCCTAATTTCCACCATTCACCTTTCCAGGTTTTGGCTGCATTTTCCATGGCTTTGGATTCAAATGGCTTCGAAGGGTCGCCTGGAACGGTATAAAAACGCCAAACCTCTTTTCCATCTTCTGCATTGTAAGCGGTCACATAGCCTCGAACGCCTAAGTCGGCACCCGAATTGCCAATGATTACTTTGCCATCATACACGCGAGGGGCACCGGTAATGGTATAGGCTTTGGAGGTATCCACGGTGATGACGGACCAGTTCTCTTTTCCGGTGCTGGCTTTGATGGAAATTAAACGGCCGTCTAGGGTACCTACGAATATGTTGCCTTTGTACATGGCTACGCCTCGATTTACCACATCGCAGCAAACTTTAATGGCGGTTTGTTTCGGTACCTGTGGATCATAGGTCCATAAAATTTTGCCGGTTCGGGTATCCATCGCATACACGACGCTCCAAGGACCGCTAAGGAACATGATTCCATCTACGACTAATGGGGTGGCTTCGATACCTCGATTGGTACCTAAATCTGTCGACCAAGCAAGGCCTAATTGGTTCACATTCGATTGATTGATTTGTTCCAATGGGCTAAATCGGTCTTCTGAATAATTTAAGCCATAACTCATCCAATCATTTGGAGAATCTTGCGGATTTGAAAGTTTTTGGTCATCTACCTGAGAGGTGACGGATTCGATATGTTCTGCACTCCCTTTGGGGGCATCCTTTTTACATGAGAAAATGAGTAAGGAAATGAGTGCGAGGTAGAGGGTCGTTTTTTTCATAAAAAAATAAGTTTCCAAAAGGTATTAATTTTTTTAATTTTTAAAAAATATAAGGCTTTACTTGGGCTAAAAATTCGGGGATAATGTGGGTGGGGTCGCCTTTTCGAAGTGTTTCGATGGGCACATAGCCGCGGTAGTTGGAGGCATGAATCAGGTCAAAGGTCTTTTTTAGGTCGATTGGCAATTCGGTTTTTCCGGCGAATACGGTTTCTTTTAATTGCCAATTGACCGCATAGGGAATCGCTTTTTCGATTTCTGCATACACTTCTTTTTCTCGAAAACTGCCGACGTCTAGAATTAATCCACACCAAGGGCTATTGACCCGTTGAAGAATATCAATAACTTGGTCGGCGGTTTTGATAAAATCGTTGTGGTTTTGAATGCCAATGATGATTCCTTTTTTGGCTGCGTAATCGGAGCATTCTTTGAGAGCATCGACGACCCAGTTGGAAATTTGCCCCCAAGAATAGCCTGGTAAATCGCTTTTGCCAGCAAACACACGTAGGACGGGGGCACCTAATTTAGCGGTGGCGTCGACCCAATTTTTCACTAGTTGGATTTCACGATCTCGATCGGATTTATTGGCGAAAACGAAGTCGTTTCGGCAACCTGTCCCACTCAATTCCAAGCCGATTTGATGCAATTTCCGTTTCAAAGAAAACAAATAGTCGTCTGAAGGTACTTGTGGATATCCAGGTAAATAATAGCAGGTGAGATCAAGTCCCTCAAAGCCATTGTTGACACAAAAATCCATCATTTGTTCCACCGAAACAGTTTTTGCCATCAATGGAGCATTAAATGAATAGGCGTTTAGGCTGATTTTGAGTCGCTTGTTGGGCGCGAAACGAGTAGTTGGGTTTAGCTTCAGGGCGGTAAGCGCTGGACTGGCAATCAGGTAAGTAAGTGCAGCGCGTCTTTGCATGAGCTTCATAGGTTTAGTTTTAAAAAAATGTTTACAAATAAAGTAAATAAACATCTTCAAAAGCGGGAACTAAAATTTATTTTTGCCATATGTATATTTCACTCACAGGTCTTAAGCCTAAGGGCTTTTTAAGTTTTATTCGGTTTTGGACGCTCGCCATTCCTTCTTTTTCTCAAGCAAAATCCGCTAAGGGCAATCTTAGTGCAGAAGTAAAAAATATGCATGGTTTTCAATGTACCGTTACGGCTTGGGAAAATAGGGAGGTCATGTTAGACTTTATGCGAAGTGGGGTTCATCTTCAGGCGATGAAAGCTTTTCCAAAAATTGCGACTGGACGAACCTATGGCTACGAAGCCGACAAAATCCCTTCATGGGAGGAGGCTTATTTGCTATTAATGGAAAAGGGTAAGGATTATTTGGCTAAACCTTCCGCGTAAGATTTGAAATTGTTTAAAATCATTTGCCAGCCCATTTGTTGCATCTCCTCCGGATTCATTTTCTCTGGCTCAAATTCCTCGCGCACCCGAGTTCCTTCAGGTGTCGATTCAAAATAAACCGACATATGGCGTCCGTCACCTAATAGCGTGCTGATTTGTTTTTCGGGAATGATTTGTTGGTGCGTACCCCAAAAATCAAATTCCATTGATCCATCTTTCGCCGCCATCATATAATGAAATTCTCCGCCAGTCCGTAGGTCATTCGTCGCTGATGGGCAATGCCAATCTGAACTTGCAAAGTTCCAATGTTGGACATGTTCGGCCTGTGTCCACGCAGACCAAACAGTAGTTAACGGGGATTGAATGTGAGCGTCTACGGTAATTAAATGCATACGTTAAATTTGAGAAGACAAAGAAAATAAAAAATTTGGTAATCATATTTTTGAAAGGCAGGTAATCATACGATTAATTTTGCCTTCGAAATTAGAACCTTTATGAAGATTAATTTTAGAAATAAACGGATAATTCCGTTTAAAAAAAGACAAAAAATCAACTACTTGATTAAGGGCGCAGATTTTTCATTCCTTATAAGTTCTAAATTGAAAAGCATTTGAATTTCAAACATTACCTAAAAGCTTATTATCTTTACGAACTTGTGGTATATAATCACTACATAAAATGCTGAGCATGGAGTGGATTAGAAAAGGAAATATATTTAATA
>CANHCG010000130.1 GCA_947459055.1 Cytophagaceae bacterium
CTGTGTCGTGGCGAAAGCAAAAACCTCTTTTTTCTGTCAATCTTGTGGTCATTCTAGCCCAAAATGGTTAGGCAAATGTCCTTCTTGTGGCGAATGGAACACCTTCGTCGAAGAATTGATTGAAACCAATGCCCATCCGGCCGAGGTTTGGAAAGAAAAAGGCAGCCATCGCACAAGCCCAAAACCAAAGTTATTAGCCGAAGTCACCTTCGAAAACACGCCCAAAATCAGTTCCGCGGATCCGGAATTCAACCGCGTACTCGGCGGAGGTATCGTACCCGGAAGCCTCGTGCTTATCGGCGGGGAACCGGGAATCGGAAAATCGACCCTTTTACTTCAAGTGGCCCTATCGCTCCAAGGTCCCAAAGTCTTATATGTGACCGGCGAAGAATCTGAGCAACAAATTAAATTACGCGCCGATCGTTTGCAAGCTTCTTCGAGCAACGTCTATATTTTAACAGAAACAAATACGCAGCAGATTTTCCGACAAATCGTCGACATCGAACCCGACCTTATTATCATCGATTCCATTCAAACCCTCTTTTCCGACCAAATCGAATCCGGTCCAGGAAGCGTTTCCCAAATCCGGGAATGCGCACTCGAACTCATGCGATTTGCCAAAGAAAGTGCCACACCCATCTTTTTAGTAGGGCATATTACCAAAGAAGGTTCAATTGCCGGACCCAAGGTTTTGGAACATTTGGTCGATACGGTCTTGCAATTTGAAGGTGATCGACATTTAATCTATCGCATCCTTCGTACCACAAAAAATAGGTTTGGAAGTACCTCTGAATTAGGTATTTACGAGATGTTGGGCAGTGGTTTAAGGCCTGTGACGAATCCATCAGAGATTTTATTATCCCAACGAGAAGAAGCGTCTTCCGGTATCGCCATCGGTACTTTATTGGAAGGTAATCGGCCTTTATTAGTTGAAATTCAATCACTCGTGACGCAGTCGAATTATGGAACTGCACAGCGAACCGCCAATGGCTACGACGCCAAACGCCTCAACATGCTTATCGCAGTCCTAGAAAAACGAGGGGGCTATAAATTAGGCGCACAAGATGTCTTCTTAAATGTCACTGGAGGCATCCGTGTGGATGATCCGGCCTTGGACTTGGCGACGTGTCTTTCGATTGTCTCCTCCTATGAAGATAAAATCATCGAATCATCGAGTTGTTTTGCGGCAGAAGTGGGCCTAGGTGGTGAATTACGTTCCGTGACACGAATAGACCAACGAATCGCCGAGGCTGAAAAATTAGGCTTTAAAGAAATTTGGATCAGTAAATACAACTTAAAAGGCCTGAATTATAAACCCAAAGAGATCAAAATACGTTCAGCAGCTAATTTATTGGATGTCATTATGAACATTTGGCGACAAAAGTAGCCGGCGGATAGGCCACTTCGATCAAATGCAAGCCATGAGCGGGAACTGCCCTTCCGGCTAATTTACGATCCTTGGATTCTAGAATTCTTCGTAAATCATCCTCATTCCATTTACCTAGACCGATTTCCAATAATGTTCCCACAATCGCCCGAACCATACCGCGCAAAAAGCGATTGGCTTGAATAGTAAAAACCAAGGCATCCCCTACTTCCACCCATTCTGCCCGTTGGATATCGCACTTAAAGGTATTTACCTCGGTTTTTACTTTTGAAAAACTTTGAAAATCTTCATGTGATTTTAGGATGCCACAAGCCTCGTTCATGCGCGAAATGGCTAAAGGGGCCTCAAACCAGTAGGCATAATCTCGGGAAAATGGATTTTTTTGCCTAGCAATCCGGTATTCATAAGTTCTTGAAACCGCCTCAAAGCGCGCGTTGAAATCTTCAGATACCTGATAAAATGCTTGAACCACGAGCGTGGTAGGCAACATCCGATTAATACGATAACTTGCATCGGAAGGAAGTGAACATGATTCGGGTACATCGAAATGAGCAAATTGTTGCTGTGCGTGAACACCCGTATCTGTCCGGGAACTGCCCGTAGTTTCGATGGGTGTACCTATCAACAAACTTAATTTTTCATCCAATTCCGATTGCACCGTATGGGCATTCGGTTGAGATTGAAATCCATGAAAGGAACCGCCATCATACGAAAACTGAATCAGATAGCGGCTCATTCATTAATTCATTAAAGCTGTTTCTAAGGCCGTGTCATACGAAGCATGAGCCTTTTCTAAGCTAGAAAGTACCTGTCCATCTGCCACCATATCGCTACCTTTTACCAGTCCTAATGCAGAAAATGCAGTTCCAGATGCGGCTAAATTAGCCTCAAAAGCAGCCTTTTTCGCAGGAGAAACAGAAACAAGCACACGGCTTTGTGCCTCTCCGAACCAAAAGGCATCCTGACGAATCGACGTATCTGATTGCACATCAAAACCTAATTTCCGAGGAAAACTCGATTCAGCCAAAGTCACCATCAAACCTCCATCAGATACATCATGAGCCGATTGAATCAATCCACCCTCGATTAAACTGGCAATGGCCGATTGGACTTTTTGTTCCGTTGCCAAATCAAAATGCGGCGATGGACTCGCCTTCACACCTTTATAAGAATACAAATATTCAGAAGAAGCCAAATCATTCACAGATGTTCCGACTAAATAAATCAAATCTCCTGCTTCTTTGAAATCCAAGGTCATTTTCATATCCGGCTTTTCGAGAATTCCGAGCATACCGATGGTCGGCGTTGGGAACACCGGTCCCTCATCCGAAGATTGATTATAAAAACTCACATTACCTCCTGTCACAGGCGTTTCAAAAGCCTCACAGGCCTTTTTCATTCCTTTGATGGCCCCTACAAATTGCCAGTATACCTCTGGCACGTATGGATTTCCAAAATTCAAACAGTTGGTAATCGCCACAGGTACCCCGCCGGAGCAAACGATATTTCGTGCCGCTTCTGCCACCGCAATCGCACATCCTTCCTCTGGATCAGCATTCACATAGCGGGAATTACAATCGACTGTAATCACAATCGACTTCTGCGAACCATGAACTTTCACCACCGCTGCATCAGATGGGGCGTTGGTATTGCGATTTGCCCGACCAATCGATGAATCATATTGTTCCGCCACCCATTTCTTCGATGCGATGTTTGGATGATTCATCAAAAAGTTCAATGCCTTCGGTAATTCAGCTGGTGCAATATCAGCTACCGAATCAATCGTAAATTTCTTAAACTCTTGATAATAAGCAGGTTCCTTATATTCACGGTGATAAACTGGAGCACCACCACCCAACACCAAATCATCAGCCGGAACATCGGCTACTAATTTTCCATCTTGGTAAAACTCAAGACGTTTGGTATCAGTCACAACCCCAATTTGCTCACAATTCAAATCCCACTTATCAAAAATACGCTTAGCTTCATGCTCACGACCCTTTTCTACCACGATCAACATCCGCTCTTGTGACTCCGACAATAAAATTTCAAATGGCTGCATATTCGCTTGACGCGTCGGAACTTTGGATAAATCAATGATCATTCCATGTTCTCCTTTGGCCGACATCTCCGAGGTCGAACAAATAATCCCCGCCGCACCCATATCTTGAATTCCAATCACACAACCCGCTTCAATGATTTCCAAGGAAGCCTCCAATAATAATTTTTCTTGGAAAGGATCCCCCACCTGAACCGCCGGTAATTTTTCCGATGATTTAGCCGTAATATCCTCCGAAGCAAAACTTGCCCCTCCAATTCCATCTTTCCCAGTGGCCGAACCCACGATAAATACCCCATTCCCCACACCATAGGAAATCGCAGAGGCCTGGGTTCCTACTTTCAAAATACCCGCCGAAAATGCGTTTACAAGGGGATTCACATTGTAACAATCATCAAATTGTACCTCGCCACCGACCGTAGGAATTCCAAATGCATTGCCATAATCTCCAATTCCTTTCACGACCCCTTTAACCAACCATTTGGTCTTCGCCAATTCAATATTTCCAAAACGAAGAGAATTCAACTGGGCAATCGGCCGAGCACCCATCGTAAAAATATCCCGATTAATTCCACCTACGCCCGTTGCCGCCCCCTGATAAGGTTCCAAAGCTGAGGGGTGATTATGTGATTCAATTTTAAACGCACAGCCTAATCCATCGCCTAAATCCACTAAACCCGCGTTTTCTTCACCGGCTTTTGCAAGCATACGTGGCGAATCTTTAGGCAAGGTTTTTAACCAAACAATCGAATTTTTATAAGAACAATGTTCCGACCACATGACAGAAAAAATCGATAATTCAGTGAAATTGGGCTTGCGGCCTAATATTTCCTGAATGCGATCGTATTCTTCGGGCAATAATCCTAATTTTTTGGCAGTGTCAAGGGTGGGTAAACTTTCGATAGATTCCACAATAAAAATTTAATTTGAAAAAAAAATGCGTGCGTTTTTACTAAGCCACAAAGGTAATAATTTCCGCGGTGCGACCCAAAATCAAGGCACAAATATGTGCAACTACTCGGCAGTATTTTGGGTTTCCACCACGCGCCAATAGGCCTTGTCATCTGGCGTATCCAAATCTTTATATTGGACATTGAAATGACAATATAAAACGTCTTTAGCCTGTTTATGCCAAATTTCACCTAGACCTTTCTCCCCTTTCCAATCAAAAAATTGGGATTGAAAAGCTTGAGGAATCACTACGGGTGGGGACATTTGTCCACCAAAATCGGAAACAATAAAAAGCTTCGGGTGTAATTGTTTCGCATTTTGAAGTGCTGACAAGTGGGAGGACTCGATAAACGGCAAATCACAAAGTAAAACCATGATATCTTCCTGCTGATCGGCTAATATCCGTAAGCCTTCCGCTAAGGTCGAACCCATTCCCTCTGACCAATGCTCGCTGATAGCGAATTGGACTTTAGGATTTGTGCGTTGAAGTTTACGCAAAATCTCACTGGATTTTTCGGTTTCCGCACCGATTAAAACTAGGATTTCGGAACAGACGGAAAGGGCTTGTTGGCACGTTCGCTCCAACAAACTCTTTCCCTGATACTGTATCAAAATCTTTGGCTCTCCTAACCTAGAGGAACGACCCGCCGCTAATATTAATCCGATCATCCGATTTGCTCGATATCAAACGGTAAAGTACGAATCCGCTTACCTGTCAAATTATAAATCGCATTACACAAAGCTGGCGCCACGGGAGGCAAGCCTGGTTCTCCCACGCCACCCGGCACCTCCGTACTTTCCATGACGTGAACCGTCATTTTTGGGATTTCACCCTGACGCAAGACCGCATAGTCATGGAAATTCGAATTCTGGACTTGTCCTTTCACCACCCGAATTTCATTTTTAATCGTAGCCGTTAAGCCATAAACAATATTACTTTGTACCTGCGCGATGATATTGGCAGGATTCACCGGAGTTCCGCAATCAATGACCGAGAATACCTCTTTCATCCGAACACCTTTTCCATTTTTTTCTACTTCAAAAGCATGCGCCGCAATACTGGAAAATGAACGAGCTATCGCAATTCCAATACCAAGACCTTGGGCCCTTTTGGCCCGATAATTCGAGATTTGGGCTAATTTTTCCAAAACAGCTATGAACCGAGGAGATTTCTCCAATAAGCTCATGCGTACATCCAAGGGATCTTTTTTCGCCGCATGGGCCAACTCATCCAAGAAACTTTCATGACCAAATAAATTCGTAGACGCATAGACCGAACGCCACCATAACATCGGTAGATTAGGTGCCACATATTCAAAGGAATTTCTCCTAGCCGGAAATGCATAGGGGCTATCTTCTAAGGTAATCCCTTCGCCAGC
>CANHCG010000131.1 GCA_947459055.1 Cytophagaceae bacterium
CACGCCGTAAAAAAAAGCTTGGAAATATTTTCCGGAAAAATTAACCGGTGAACCATGTGACAAGTGTCCGCCATGGGATAAATCAAATCCTAAAATCTTATCGCCCGGATTCAAAAAGGACAAAAATACCGCTGCATTTGCTTGTGCACCTGAATGTGGTTGCACGTTAGCCCAGGTCGCGCCAAATAGTTGTTTCGCCCGCTCAATGGCTAAAGTTTCCACTTCATCCACGACTTCACAACCACCATAATACCGCTTTCCCGGAAGACCTTCCGCATATTTATTGGTCAATACACTGCCCTGCGCTTCCATCACCTGGGGAGATGTAAAGTTCTCGGAGGCAATTAACTCGATCCCGAATTCTTGTCGGTGAGCTTCTTGATCAATCAATGAAAAAATCTCGGTATCGCGCTGGGTTGGAAATGTGCTGGCAGCCATGAAATAAATGTTGTTGGATTTCGTTTTAAAGAGCATAAAATTACGATTTTTAATCCGAATAGAAAAGAGATGGGTGGCGATTTAGTCGACAAATATCACGTTGGGTTCCGCTAATTTTTCTTAATTTTGGGGCAATCAAAAATAGGTACCTATGAAATTTCGCTTATTTCTACTTTTCGCCTTGATGTGTGCAAGTTTTTTGGGCTTTTCTCAAAAAATCACGCCGGCTAAATGGTCATGGACCTTGGAACCAGCAAACCCGACAGTCGGGCAAACGGCCGAAATTATTTTTAAAGTTAAAATTGATAAGGGTTGGTATCTCTATTCCTCCGATTTTGATAAAGATTTAGGACCTGTAGTTACGACCATTAAAATCAAAGAAGGCCTTGGCGTTCAGGTAGAAGGTCCCTTAAAAGCCATTAATCCACATTCGAAGGAGGACAAAGAGATTTGGAACGGAACCTACACGTATTTTACTGAACAGGGAGAATTTCGCCAACAAATTAAAATCACTTCCGCCAATTGGAAAATCGACGGATCTTACGATTCCCAAACCTGTTCAAACGAAAGTGGCCTCTGTGTTCCCATTAAAGGGCCTTTCGTGATTCAAGCAGCCGGTGTGGCTTCCTCGAGCACCGAGGAATCAAAAAAAAAAATCGTTGAGGCTTCGCTAATCGCCCCGGACCAGGAATCCCTTTGGAGCTTTTTCTGGATTGCCATGGGCGCCGGCCTTATCGCTTTATTGACCCCCTGCGTCTATCCCCTGATCCCTATGACGGTGAGTTTTTTCACCAAACAAAAAGGGGGTAAGAAATTAGCCTTTTTATACGGAGGGTTCATTGTCTTGATTTATGTGTTTTTTGGAACCCTTTTGGCCTTTTTTGCTGGGGCTAGTTTTGCGAACTTTTTGAGCACGCATTGGATTCCCAACTTATTGTTTTTCGCCATTTTTATTGTTTTTGGAATCTCCTTTTTAGGGGCTTTCGAAATTGTATTGCCTTCGAATTTAGTGAATACTGTCGATGCCAAATCTGACAAAGGAGGCTTAATTGGCGTATTTTTCATGGCTTTCACCCTGGTGTTAGTATCTTTTTCATGTACGGGGCCACTAGCCGGTTCAATTTTAATTGCGGCTTCTCAAGGGGCATTTGTTAAGCCGATCATCGGTATGCTCGGATTTTCCCTCGCCTTCGCGATTCCATTTACGCTTTTCGCGATTTTCCCTAGCTTCATGCAAAAATTACCGAAATCAGGCAATTGGATGAATGAAGTAAAGGTCGTTTTGGGCTTTTTAGAAATTGCTCTTGCCTTTAAGTTCTTGAGCGTTGCGGATCAGGTCTATCACTGGCATTTGCTGGATCGAGAAATCTTCTTGGCGATTTGGATTGCCATTTTCTCGGCTTTAACCCTTTATTTGTTTGGCAAAATTTCCTTGCCGCACGATGGTCCATCTGGGAAATTATCGGTGCCAAGAACCTTGTTCGCTACGGCGATGTTGGCTTTTGTGTTATATTTAATTCCGGGAATGTTTGGGGCTCCGTTGAAAGGACTCTCCGGATGGTTGCCACCCATGAGTTCGCAAGACTTCAAAGGAAATACGGGTTCCGCTTCCACTCCCGAAGTCTCGAATAAAGCCAAGTACAGCGATTTTTTAACGCTTCCACTGGGTCTACAAGGATTTTTTGATTTCCAAGAAGCGAAAGCTTATGCCTTACAAGTGGGTAAGCCATTGTTCATCGATTTTACGGGGCATGGATGTGTCAATTGCCGCAAAATGGAAGAATATGTTTGGTCAGATCCCATTGTTCTATCAAAATTAAAAAACGACTATGTGGTCGTGGCTTTGTATTGTGATGATAAAACCGAATTGCCTGAGGCAGCCTGGTACACTTCGAAAGTGGACGGCCAAGTCAAACAAAGTCTCGGCGATCAAAATTTAGATTTTCAGATTACGCAGTTTAATTCGAATGCCCAACCGCATTACATCCTCCTAGATCCACGCAAGGACATGAGCCCGATGGTTGAACCTGTTTCCTTTGATGCGAACATTGATCATTTTGTCGATTTCCTTTCAAAGGGTATTGCAACGTATAAATCCGGAAATTAATGTCATGGGGAGCCTATTTTGCGGTAATGTTTGCCACCGCCCTAAAATTCATTGCGGGTCCAATCACAGGTTTTTCCCTTGGGTTAGCTTGGTATGAAACGGTAATTTTTACCTGGTTAGGCGCTATGGCGACCGTTACGATCATCGTAAGTGTGGGTCAAATCCTCCTCAAAAGCCTCGCTTCCTTCCGTAAAACCAAACCTTTGCTCTTTTCCAAGCGGGTTCGATACGCCGTCCAAATTTGGCAAAAATTCGGCATCAAAGGCATCGCCGCCTTAACGCCTTTAATTTTTACGCCCATCGGCGGAAGTTTTTTGGCCTTATCGTTTAAGGTTCCTTTGCCCCGAATTTTGATTTTCATGGCCATTTCATCCATCTTGTGGGCCTTGTTGTATACGGGCTTAATATACCAACTCACATTTTTGCGCGCTTGGATTCAGGCATAAAAAAAGCCGGATAAACCGGCTCTTAAATAATATGTCTTGGAAATTAATTCCCTTGATTGATGCTTTTTCCTGCGAATAATTTCTCCCGAATCGCATTCGCCTTTACCTCTAATTCTGGTTTAGCTGTATACGTATTCTTCAATTGAGCAGCTGCGCTATCTGGATGAACACCATAAACGTGAGCTTGCCCTTCATTCAAGTCTTTTTGCTTGATGGTATTGTTTTTTTGGTAGTCACAAGCTGTAGCCATCAACGCCAAGGCAGCCATCGGAAGTAAGTTTTTTAATTTCATCGTTTGTTACAAAAATTCTTTGCAAAAATAAGGCCAAAAATCGTATTAAAAAAGTGATTTGACTTCGTCTAGCTATTTGTTTCTAAATTTTTAATCTTTTGCATTAAAAAGTCCATCAATTCCGCGATATATCCTTGGCTAAAATTAAATTCGATTCCCGCCGCCGCATAGATTTCGCGAATCGGTACCGTGTAGCCTAAGGAAAGCGCATCCAAATATTGTTGGAGTGCCTTATTCGGATTTTCACAATAATTTCGCCAAACTGCCAAGGCGCCTAATTGCGCAATCGCATATTCGATATAATAAAATGGTACTTCAAATAGATGTAATTGCTTTTGCCAAATATGGCCTTTAATCTCTTCCAATCCTTCCCAATCTGTGATGTTGTCCGAAAAGCGATTCAGGATTTCGAGCCATTGGGCCTCCCGCTCAGCAGGCGTATGTGCTGGGTTCTCGTAGATCCAATGTTGGAATGCATCAATCGTCGCCACCCAAGGCAAAGTCTCTAAAATATCCTCTAAATGCTTAATCTTTGCGCGTTTCGCCTCCTCCGGTTGATCGAAATACATATCCCATTCATCCATCGTGATCAATTCCATGCTCATGGAGGCCAATTCGGCCACCTCTGACGGGAAATTTCGGAACGAATTTAAAGGTAAATCTTTTGTTAAAATCGAATGAACCGCATGACCACCCTCATGCAAAAGCGTCACCATATCCCGCACTTGACCCGCCGCATTCATAAAAATGAACGGAAATCCAGTTTCCTCCAAAGGATAATTATAGCCACCCGGATTTTTACCTTTTCGAGAATCTAAATCGAAACGGTCCAACTTGACCATTTCTTTCAAACAATCCCCTAAAAAGGGATCTAAATTTGTAAATACTTGAATCGTTTTATCCAATAATTCCTGCCCCGTTTCAAATGGTTTCAAGGGTTTCCTTCCTTTCGGATCCACCGCCTTGTCCCAAGGGCGCAATTTCGATAAACCCAACGCCGCTTTTCGTTTGGCGGCCAATTCATTTAAAATAGGCGACAAGGTAGTAGCCACCGCTTCATGAAATTCAAAACAATCCGCCGGACTGTAATCAAAACGCCCTAAACTGGCGAAGGAATAATCTCGGAAATTATCAAATCCAGCTTGTTGGGCCACCTGATGCCGACGCTGAATTAATTCATTAAACAAATCATTCAATTCATTTTTCAAACTCAAACGTTGGGTCGTCATTAAAAAATAGACCTTTTCACGAAAAGCCCGATCGGTGGATTCGAGCAAGGCGCTCGCTTGTTGGAGCGTTTTTTCCTCCCCATCAATCGTCACCATCAATCCTCCGGTCAAATTCCCATATTGGGTTTGCAGGTTTTGGAGTTCGGTAAACAGGGGAATATTTTCCTCTCTGAAAATCTCGATCGCCTTTTTGAGCCCCCGAAACATGATTGAAAAACCACTTTCGGTCAATTCATCCACATAGGGTGAATCCATTACTTTTTTATTCCACACATCCTCATAAACCGAAGCATGCGGCATGATGTCATTCACAAATTGTGCATAGCTGGCTTGCAATTCCTCGTTTTGATTGTCACAAGACATTTTGATGTAGCGCCAAGCAAAATTTTCGGATAAATAACTTTCAAGCTCGGATCGTTGGCCACAAAATACCCGTAAATCCGCTGCAGAATGAATAAGCACCTCGCTTAATTGGTCGAAATAGGGCTTCACGCTATCCCAGGTACTTAATGAAAAGTCGGAAGGAAGCAAATGGCGCGTGGTAGTTTGAGGACTTATGGTTCTGTTCATGGTTAATCTAAATCGATGATGACATCACCCGACATCGGATGCGCCACGCAAGTTAATACATATCCTTTCTTTATCTCCGTATCGGTCAGTCCATCTTCCTCATCCATCATCACCTGTCCTTGCGTACACAAACCCATGCAGGCCGTGCACATCCCCGCTTGGCATGAATAAGGAATATCGATGTCCGCATTCAAAGCCGCCTCCAAAATCGTTTCATGCGGCTGAACTTCCACGGAATGGTCTTTTCCTTCATAACGCAAGGTTATTTTTTGGACTTTCAACGAACCATCTTCCTCCGCTTGTTCCATCTCCGGACTACTGCCCAAGCTAAATAATTCCTGATGCACCTGGGTTTCTGGAACTTCAAACATGGCCAACGAATTTTTAACTTCCTGCATCATTTGTCCCGGGCCACATAAATAATAATGGGCCTCCGATATTACAATGCCTAATTCTTGTTTTAAATAAAATACAATGGAGGCCTGATTAATTCGCCCTTTATATCCCACCCAAGTCGGCCCCGATTGGCTTATCACATGCACCACTTTAAATCGATCAGCAAAATTACGCTCCATTTCATCCAAAGCTTTTTTGAAAATGATTTGTTGCTCATTTCGTGACCCATAAATCAGGTAAATGCGCGATTGAGGTTCG